>NZFJ01000037.1 GCA_002690625.1 Rickettsiales bacterium | reverse complement strand
TCATAAGACTAGGAGGAGGGTTGTCTGTTTGTAGGATGGCCTGAACATCTTCAAGCCCAAACCGCTCGCGCATCGAATTGATCCGTACAATTCGTTCCACCCCGTCGTCAGCCTGTTTCTTCTCGAAAATCTTCAATGTCTTAATTCGTGCATCCTGTTTGTCTTTTGGCGCGATTCCATCTTCAAGTTCAATACAAACCATATCAGCACCTGACGCTAACGCTTTAGGGAACATCTCAGGTTTTAAGCCTGGGGTAAAAATAAAAGACCGCCGAGGTCTTGGAATTCGTTCTTGCATGGGAGTTCCTTCCTACTATATTTTACTATTAAATTGGAGGGGCTATTAAGTTTCTCTCAGGAATTTCGCGATTTATGCCTCTAACAATTTCTTTTTTTTTGTCAAAGAACGGTAGCTCAACGATATTGCAAGAGCACACACTTCCATCAGACAGCTTAAGTTGTAAAGTTGATCCAATCCAATTTCCAGGTTTGAAAAACCGAATATATCCAATGCCCAGACTGAGTGTTGGTGACGGAACGCCGGCGGTTATTTGACCTACTGGTTCACCCTGCATAAAAACAAAGTTGCCTGCGCCAGGGATCGCATCCTTACAAGTCAATCCAAGAAGTAAAGGTCGACGGTTGCAATTTAAAAGGGCATCTCGTCCAATAAAATCACCCTTGTTCAGGTTCACAAATGGGGTCAAACCAGCCTCATAAGGATTAATGGTTATATCGATATCAGTCAAATTTCCCAGTATTCCTCCTTCGATTCGTCTAATCGTAAGAGCTCTCGTTGATGAAACTTCCATTCCAAATGGCTCACCACTCAATATTAAATGATCCCAAAGCGCCAAATGATCAGTTTTATGACCATCACTATAAATTTCAAAACCAAGCTCATTAGTAAACCCAGTTCGTGATACATATAAATTTTGCCCACCTATATCAAAAAACCCAGATTGAAAATAAGACATGCAATCATCAATCCTTCCCCCTGAAGCTTGATACATTATGTCTAAAGATGCAGGTCCTTGAATCTGAATTACCCTCGACCGCGGATCCCTAATAGTAATATCAAACCCACCACTGTGGGCAAGCAACCAAGTTTCAAAAGGGCCATCAGCTTGAACGTACCAGAATTTGTTCTCCTCGAGTCTAAACACCACACCATCCATAAATATCCCCCCCTGAGGGGTGCAGGCTATAGCATAATACCCTCTGCCTTCCTTCATGGTGCTTACTTTCCTCGCGAGAACCCTCTCCAAGAAAAGTACTGAGTCTGGTCCAGATATTTCTATTGGTTTTTCAGGCACATCAAACAAAAGAGCCCGCTGCCGTAAAACCCAATATTTATCTATAGCGTCTTCTCCATTATACACTGCAAGAAATCGATTGGCATATACACCTCGAACCATTTTTTTCGTATCTTGCCTTGCTATAAAAGGTGACTCTTCAAAACGCCGCGAGCTTATCCCAACAGTATTGGTTAGGTCTTTCTCTTCCTGCAAATTCATTTTGTTCCCTGTTATTTAGATAGATTCACGGTTTCCTATTAATTTAAAAATCGTTACTTATTTTTCGAATAATTTTGGGCGGTTCATAAGCTGTCACTTTATCCACATAACCCTCATACTTAGTAATTTCTACCAAACAAGAATGGGCTATAGGCCCCTGCCCTAATCTTGAGGTTCCCTTATCAGGTGTCAGGACATTTGGGTTTCCATTCTTACAAGCACTTAAAGGATTACTCGGATCGACTGGATCATACCAAGCTCCGGTACTCATCTGAACCACACCTTCTCTTAAATTATTATCCAACTGAACTGAAGCAAAACAGCTCCCTCGAGAATTAAAAACTTTAACTAAATCATTCTCTTTTAGGAACCTATACTTTGCATCATCTGGGTGCATGTGTATCGGTTCTCGACCGTTTATCTTATTCGCCTGACTAACAGATCCGTGATCGAGTTGTGAATGAAGCTTATCTTTTGGTTGATTGGAAATAAGATGCAACCTCTCTTGATCTTTTTCGTCACCTAACCATTCACACGGCTCTCTCCAAACTGGGAATCCCGGACAATCTTCATACTTAAAGCCAGCGACCTTGGATGAATAAATTTCTATCTTTCCACTTGGCGTACGAAGACAATTTTTAATTGGATCTAAGCGAAAATCCTCAAGCATAACTGTGGGATTCTCCGGAGCGCAAAACTTAAACCAACCTTTCTTCAAAAAATCTTGATAAGCTGGCATCTCTTGGCCAGAAATCGAGGCACTCTTGCGCGTTTCATTGTAAATCCATCGAAGCCAGTCCGAGGCAGTTCTACCCTCGGTGAATTCTGTTTCTACATTTAAAATCTGAGCAAGACTTTTAAAAATTTCAAAATCATCTTTACTTTGTGCAAACGGTTCAGTTAACTTTGACATATGTATCACGAAGGGGTCACGAGGCGTTAAAGCAACGTCTTCTCTTTCAAGAGGTGTAGTGCATGGAAGTATAATATCAGACCGTTTCGCCAATGAGTTCCAACACCATTCATGGCATATAATTGTTTCAGGCTTTTGCCAAGCCTTCACCAACCGATTCAAATCTTGATGGTGATGAAACGGATTACCACCTGCCCAATACATTAACTTGGTATCAGGATATTGATATTTCTCACCATCAAAATCAAACGTCTCTCCGGGGCAAAGAAGCAAATCACTGATGCGGGCTACGGGAATAAAACTTTTTACCAAGTTCTTTCCCTGCGGAAAAGGAATAGCCGGCGGAATGGTAAATTGTCCGCCGATATGATTTACCGCACTGTAACCAAAGCCAAAACCACCACCCGGTAAGCCAATTTGACCAAGCATTGAAGCAACAGCAATCGCTGCCCAGAATGGCTGTTCTCCATGATCTTGTCGTGTAAGAGACCAGCTAACTGAGATCATTGTCCTGTTCGCTGCCATCTGTCTAGCAAGAGAAGTTATCTCACTCGAGAATATACCAGAAATTGTAGAAGCCCATTCAGCTGTCTTGGGGTTTCCATCACTTTCACCCAACAGATAGGAAGAAAACCTTTCAAATCCTACAGTGTAATTCTGCAGAAACTCTAGATCCGCTAAACCTTCAGTCAATAGCGTATGTGCCACCCCCAGCAATAAAGCCGTATCGGTATTGGGTCTTGGTGCTATCCAAGTCCCACCTGTCTCATCCAGTAAATCTGATTTGATTGGGCTTATATTTACAAATGAAATTTTTGCATTTACGGCTTCAAGTAATTTTTCTTTCTGATAATGTGATCCTGTTCCACCCTGACAAATCTGACCATTTTTTAGTGGTATTCCACCAAAGCACACAAAAAGCTCTGTATTATCAATAATAGAGTCCCAGCTTGTACACGTGTCCAAAAAGTCTCGGTAACTTCCCAAAATATGAGGAACCATCGCTTCGGCAGCAGCAAAGCTATAGGTAAATTTAGATTTTGTATAACCACCGATACAATTTAAAAATCGATGTAGTTGGCTTTGAGCATGGTGAAACCTACCAGCACTCGACCAGCCGTATGATCCAGCAAAAATCGAAGAGTTTCCAAATTTTCTACTAACTCGTTTTAACTCACGTGCAACTAATGCCAGTGCCACATCCCAGGAGACTGCAACGAAAGGTTCAACACCACGTAAATGATTTTTAGTATTTGGTCCGTCAGTTAGCCAACTCTCTCTAACCATGGGCGTATCGATTCGCATCGGGCCATGTTGTACATCTAAAATACCTTGACCAATAATAGATGGGTCACCATCGTGTTCAAAGGCTAAAAGTTCCTCAACACGTCCGTTTCCAACACGCGCTCGATAAGTTCCCCAGTGAGCACTCGTTAATGGTAAATCTTTATTTAATGACATTTGATTATTTGGATACCTCCAACAATTTTATTATCATCCGTTCATTCTTTTCATTGAGAATTATCATTCTACCCACACCTTTTTTTGCAAATAATTATAGCGATTTAATACCTAATTGCCGACCACGAGCCAAACTCCAAGCTTTGGTTGCTCTATCTGTAATTATAGCAATTATTGCCATTGAAATTCCAGCTACCATTCCCACTCCAAAGTTACCATCATTTAATCCAATATAGACTATTTGTTCTAATCCATTTGTTCCAACTAGAGCAGTAATGACTAACATTGCAATACCGTACATGATGGTTTGATTCAGTCCAATCATTATCACAGGAAGGGCCAAAGGAAGCTCTACCTGCCAAAACAACTGTCTTTTTGTAGCACCCATCATTCTAGCAGACTCAATCACCGTTTCAGGCAAATTACGAATTCCATGCTCGGCATAGCGAATTGCGGGAACAATAGCGTACGCAATAATTGCAAGAAGTGCCGTAAAATCGCCAATTTTGAAAAGCATGACGAACGGAATTAATATTACAAACAATGGCATTGTTTGAAGCGTATCATTAATCGGACGAATGACAGACGAAATTATATTATTATGTGCCGCCCAAACGCCTAGGACAGAGCCAACCAAGAACGAAATTATTACCGCAATACCACACAAATACGCAGAAATCATTGCTTCGGACCATACCCCACAGACGACAATGAAGCACAAACCTAGAGCGGCACCTAAACCCAGTTTAATACCCCCTACTTGCCAACACCCAAGACTGTAAATTAAAATTAACCCAATCCACGGCATTTTTGTTAATCCAAAATAAAAGAAAATCATAAAGAGTATTAACGAAATTGATAATTTTTTATTACCCAAAACTAGTAACAAAATTGAAATGCCAATCATAGAACCGAAATAGAGGAATAAATGAATTGAAGTTAACGAAAATCCCCAAGTGTATGGGCTAACCGCTTCCTGCAACCCTATTTTTACAGGAAGCATTATATAAAACAAAGCATAAGTCTTTAAAACCTTGATCGCAGAGCGATATTCTTTCACGAAATCCTCAAAAGATTTATCGATATAGTTAACTACTCCTGCTCCGTATTTTACGTTTGTTGCATCTAAGAAATTAAAATAAGTTGCTGCTATCCATAAAACTAAAGCACAAAAGAGAATAATAAAACCGTATTGACCTCTTATAAGAAAATTCACTGTTTTTGGTTTAACCTGGTCTGGGCGAGATGCAAAGGATGCTGTTATTCGATCTATAATGATAGCCATTAACGCTATGACTATACCTACCAATAAGCTTTCACCAACCTCCGCTTTTCTAATGTAGTAAAGAACAGTCCACCCAATATCCGCCGTGCCACCTATGATTGACGCAATTATAACCATACTAAAAGACGCCATTGTAGTTTGATTTACTCCTAACATTAATTGACGTCTCGAGGCTGGCACCCTAACTTGCCAAAATAATTGACTAGGTGTAGCGCCAGCCATAATTCCCGACTCAATAATTTCATCTGGGACTCGTTGCAGTCCCAATATCGTATTTCTTACCATAGGAGGAAAAGAATAGACGACACTAGCTATAAGACCTAAAACTGTACCAAACCCAAAAAGCAGCAATATTGGAAGTAAGTACGCAAAAGTTGGAACTGTTTGAAAAATGTCCAATAAGGGCATAATTATTTTTTTAGCTCTTGCAGAAAAAAATCCCCATATTCCAATTGCAAAACCTACTAAGATGGCCAGTGGGACAGAGATTAAAACAAGTGCTAAAGTGTTCATACTTTCTTCCCAGTAACCAATTACAACCATATATAAAGTTGCAAGAACTGTAAAAATGCTTAAACCTAAACCAGAAGCAACATAGGCCAACGCAGAGAAAAGAAATACTGTTACGGCCCAGGGCAAACTGTGAAGCAATAACTGTGATGCTTGTATTGGAAATTCTAGTAACCACGATATTCCAAGAAAAAATTGACCGAGGTGAGCTACTATAAAATTCATAAAATAATTCAAAAGATCGGCAAATGGCCAAACGCCCCGGTCGGGGTATTCAAATAACCATGGCACGCTTTTTTGAAAGTATAAAAGTAAAACTGTGAATAAAATTGTTCCAAACCAAACCAAAGTATATCTATCGAGAATTTTTGATCTCATCTGCTTTAGCTAACTAATTTGGAGTCTCTGCCGAGGCTAAAGCCTCAACAAAAGATCTTGCAGTTGCCACGCCAACCGGAACTCCGTCATCACCGACAACGATCACTCCTGATTTGCTACGAGCCAAGAGAGGAAGCAGTTTAGCCACTGGGGTGCTCCCAGACACTTCAGGTAAGTTGATACTTTTAACCGACGACGTAGTAGCTATGTCAGCAGCTCTCAAAACACTCTCCCAAGGCACATCATAAGTAAAGTCTCTAATATATTCATCTGCTGGGTTCAAGATAAGGTCAACCGGTCGACCTATCTGAACAATTGTGCCGTCTCGCATTATCGCCATGCGATCGGCTATCCGGAGTGCCTCTTGAAAATCATGAGTAATAAAAATGACAGTTTTTTTCTTTAAAGCTTGAATTCTCAGGAATTCGTTCTGCATCTGCTTTCGAATGAGAGGATCAAGTGCAGAAAAAGGCTCATCTAAAAACCAGACATCTGGTTCTACTGCAAGCGATCTCGCTATACCAACTCGTTGTTGCTGTCCTCCAGACAATTCCTTTGGAAAGTTTGTTTCTCGTCCCGCTAAACCGACTAATTCAATTACCCTAGCTGCCTGCTCAAAACGATCCGACTTAGTTACTCCCTGAAGTTTTAAAGGAAATGCAATATTTTCAATTACGTTAAGGTGGGGCATTAATCCAAAATTTTGAAAAACCATGCCCATCTTGTGACGTCGAATTTCTGTGAGCTGAGTTCCATTTTTTTTTAAAAGATCTTCACCATCAAGCAACACTTTCCCGGCATTTGGCTCGACTAGTCTCGATAAACATCTAACCATTGTTGATTTCCCAGAGCCGGACAAGCCCATTATAACGAAGATTTCGCCTACGTGGACATCAAAGCTCACGTTGGCAGCTGCTACGATATGTCCACTCTCGGAAATAACTTTTGTCAACTTTTTTGGATCATCAAAGCCCTGTCGGTTGACTTTGAAAAATTTTTGCGGTTCAGCTCCGTATACTTTCCAAATATTACGACACGATAGTTTAATCTCATCGTCAATCACTACTTCGGTCTTCATTTAATACTCCAAGAAATGTATCTTGAATAAGCGCATCTGGGACGCCCTATCCTAGCATCCCAGACATATGTGTAAAACCACTAGTTCAGTGCAATATCGATCCACGGTTGCCATCTGCTTTTGTTATTTGCAATCCATTCATTGGCAACCTCTTCGATAGGTCGACCTTTGTTATCAACTTCTAGAATAGCGGCATTCTCGTCAGCATTAGTAAGTTTCAGCGCTTCAAACATCTTGTAAGCAGCTGGCCATTTATCTTGAACACCACTCCATGCCGCTTTGACAACTTTTGCTTGCTGAAATCCACAAGCAGACTCTTTTACTTGCGACTCCTCAACACATTCTCCATCTATTTTATTCCACTCAACCCAATCAAAATCATATGCTGCAAAAATCCAGTGCGGTTGCCACATCATCATTATAACTGGCTCCTCCGCAGCATAAGCCGATTTTAATTCAGCAACCATCGCACCTTCAGTTCCACCGGGAATAGGTTGAAATGGGAGCTCAATACTTGAAATGATATCACGTGAACGAGTTCCCCAACTCGCAGGGTAAGTAACGAGTCGCCCTTTAGGAAATGTTTCCGCTGAACCAAAGGCCATAGCACAATCATAAAGAGCCTTATAACTCGGAAGGCCTGGACATTTTTCGTTCATGTAAGGAGGATAAATCCATCCCTCCTTGGGTTCTAGTCCAAGTTCACCCACAACTACTATTTCACCTTTTTCCACAAGACCAGTGTACAAGTCACCTAAATTATTTGTCCAAACCTCGCTGGTTAAGTGTATATTTCCTGCAGCTATCGCAGGGTGCTGTGTTATCGCATCGGATACAACAATTTCAACATTGTAACCCATTTCTTTCAGCAGACCTACCGTAACATAAGTAGAAAAATGTTGGCCTGTCCAATCTTGAATCGTTACTTTTATCGGGTCTTTTGACTCTGGAACAGTTCCGGCATTTACAATACCCGAAATCATAAGTCCCAAAACAATAAAAAAACCCATTAC
>NZFJ01000036.1 GCA_002690625.1 Rickettsiales bacterium | reverse complement strand
TTAACAAAAATAAAACTATAAATATCATCAAAATACCATTTATTTTTTATAAAAATTACAATAAATCTAAAATAATTTAAGAGTTTATTTAAGATATTTTTCATATATTTAAAAGAAATAACTACTATAAAAGCTGCCGAAATTACTAATAATATAGGTAATAATTTATACCCTTTTGATATATGATGTGCTTCTTCTACATAGTTTATATTATTTTTAAAATATATACTTTCCTTCCAAAAACTATTAATAGAAACTAAATCATAAAATAAATAACCAGCGAATATTGCACCTAAACCTAAAATAAAAAGTGGTAAAATCATTATTAAAGGAGATTCATGGACATTATTATAAACTTTTTTATCTACGTTACTCTTTCCGTGAAATGCTAAATATATTAATCTGCTAGAATAAATAGCTGTTAAAAATGCTCCAAAACAACCTAATATGTAAACATTGTTACCAGTAAATGTGTGCATAGATAATGCATATTCTAATATTAGGTCTTTAGAAAAATAGCCTGCAAATGGTGGAATACCAGTTAGAGCTAAAGAACCTATAATTACAAAAGAATAAGTAAATGGTAATTTTTTATATAAATTTCCCATTTTATTTAAATCCTGTTCATGATGAAGAGAATGTATAATTGAACCTGCTCCTAAAAATAATAATGCTTTAAAGAAAGCATGAGTAATTAAGTGAAACATAGCTAAACTATAAGCTGATATACCACAAGCAAAAAACATATATCCTAATTGACTACAGGTAGAATAAGCTATAATTTTCTTAATATCATTCTGAAGTAAAGCTACAGATGCAGCAAATACTGAAGTTAATAATCCAGCATAAGTAATAAAACTAAGTGAGAAGGGAGCGTGCTCAAATAAAGGAGAACATCTTACGACAAGAAAAACACCGGCTGTTACCATAGTTGCAGCATGAATTAATGCTGATACAGGGGTCGGCCCTTCCATAGCATCAGGCAACCAAACATGAAGCCCAATTTGTGCTGATTTCCCTGCTGCTGCCATAAATAAAAACATAGTTATTACAGTTAAAGCATCAAAATCTGTATTCATGAATGAGAATGAAGTATTTTTTAATTGGTCAACATTTGAAAAAACATCTGCAAAATTTAAACTTCCAAAATACTTGAAAATAAGAGCTACTGCAATTAGATAACCAAAATCTCCTACTCTATTTACAAGAAAAGCTTTTATTGCTGCACTATTGGCAGAAGGTTTATGATAATAATAACCGACTAATAAATAAGAACATAACCCTACTCCTTCCCAACCTAAAAATAATTGAATAAAGTTGTCAGAGCTTACCAAAACTAACATAGCGAATGTAAATAATGATAAATAACAAAAAAATCTAGCTCTATATTTATCTGATCCCATATAGCCAATTGAAAATATATGAACTAAAGCTGAAACAACAGTAACTACTAAGAACATTGATGATGTAAGAGGGTCAAAAAGAATAGCAAAGTTTAAATTATTACCTGAAAAACTTAACCATTTGTAAAAAATAATTAGTTCTTGGTATTGATTAATGTTCACAAAAAAATAAATTGATAACAATGCTGATATAGTTAAAAAAAAAGTAGAAATAATTTCAGCTTTTCTATGATATGAATAAATTATGCAAATTCCTGATAGTATAGATCCAATTAAAGGAAGAAAAAGTGTTATTGTTAGTAAATTCATGTTACCCCTTTAACTGTTCAGAATCTTCTACTTTTATAGAACCTTTGTTTCTAAAAAAACATACTAAAATAGCAAGACCTATAGCGGCTTCAGCAGCAGCTACAGTAAGCACAAACATTGTAAAAATTTGCCCTGTTATATTTTCATGAAATGATGAAGAAGCTACAAGATTAATGTTAACTGATAATAATAGTAATTCTATCGACATCAAAATGATTATAATGCTTCTTCTATTTAAAAATATACCTAAAATTCCAATAGAAAATATAAGCGCAGATAGTATAGTAAAGTGAGTTGGTTCTATATACATTTTAATTTTTTTTAATTTTAACTACTTCTATGGAGTCTGCTTTCTTTCTGGAAACCTGTCTCGAAATATTCTGTCTTAAAACTCCTTCTCTTTTTCTTAATGTCAATACTATTGCTCCGATCATTGCTACTAATAAAACACATCCCGACATTTGAAATATAAAAAAATAATCAGTGTACATAATTTTTCCTATTTGGTGAGCATTAGAAAATTCTGTATTATTTAAGTTACTATTATTTTCTGACTTATTATAAAGTATATCTAAATTAGAAAATGAAAAAATTAATTCTGCTAATAATACACCACCAACTAATAAACCTGAAAGAAAATATTTTCTAGTTTGATGCTTTATTTCTTCTATACTTACATTTAACATCATAACTACAAATAAAAAAAGGACAGCTACTGCTCCTACATAGACTATTAATAATATCATTGCTAAAAACTCAGCATTAGCTAAAACAAAAATTCCAGCCGCATTTACAAATGCTAAAATTAAAAATAAAACAGAATGAACTGGGTTTCTTGAACTAATTACAGCGATAGATGAAAGAACTATAACAGTAGAAAATAATAAAAAAAATAAATACATTTTCTCTTATCTAAACCTCGAATCTTCCTTTATATTATTCTGCAAAGCTGATTCCCACTTATCTCCATTATCTAAGAGTTTGTCTTTATTATAAATTAATTCTTCATGTGTTTCAGTAGCAAACTCATAATTCGGCCCCTGTACAATAGCATCAACGGGACACGCCTCTTGACATAGACCACAATATATACATTTAGTCATGTCAATATCATATTTAGTTGTTCTTCTACTCCCATCTTTTCTTTCTTCGGCATCAATTGTTATTGCTAAAGCTGGGCAAATAGCTTCACATAATTTACAAGCAATACATCTTTCTTCTCCATTAGGATATCTCCTTAGGGCATGTTCTCCTCTAAAACGAGGACTTAATGGTGCCTTTTCATAAGGATAATTAATTGTCACAGAAGGTTTAAATATTCTTCTAAATGTAAGAAAGAGTCCCTTACATATATCTATTAAAAAAAAATATTTAATTTTATTAAATAAGCGTTTCATAGTGTTCCTGGTATATTAGGTAATAAATCAAAATAAACTAAAACAGTAGCAGTAATGAAAACCCAAAATAGAGATAATGGAAGAAAAATTTTCCACCCTAATCTCATCAATTGATCATATCTAAATCTGGGAAGAGTAGCTCTAACCCATAAAAAAACAAAGAGCAGCACCCCTACTTTTCCAAAAAACCATATAAAACCAGGGATAGAATATAATATATCTATATCAACTGGTGGTAACCATCCACCTAAAAATAAAATTGTACCGAGAGAACTCATTAAAATCATAGCGGAATACTCACCTAAAAAAAACATAGCGAATAACATCGATGAATATTCTGTGAAATAACCAGCAACTAAAGCTGACTCGTCTTCTGGTAAATCAAAAGGAGCTCTATTAGTTTCTGCAAGTGCAGAAATTACGAAAACTACAAACATGGGAAACAAAGGTATTATAAACCAACATGTCTTTTGGGCTAAAACTATATCCTGTAAATTAAGTGAACCAACACATAATAAAACGCACACAATAACAAAGCCTATTGAAACCTCATATGATACCATTTGTGCTGTAGATCTTAATGCTCCTAAAAAAGCATATTTTGAGTTGCTAGCCCATCCAGCCATAATAATTCCGTAAATTGACAGAGAAGATACTGCAAATATGTACAATATTCCAACATTAATATTAGATAATACAATACCTTCAGAAATAGGGATAACACTCCAAGCTACTAAAGATAGAGCAAAAGATATCATCGGAGCTAGAATAAAAATTATTTTGTTTGCACTAGTAGGAATTATAGTTTCTTTTGAAAATAATTTTATACCATCAGCAAATGGCTGCAATAATCCAAAGAAACCTACAACATTAGGTCCTTTTCTATATTGTACTGATGCAATTACTTTTCTTTCTAAATAAGTAAGAAAAGCTACAGCTACTAATAATGGTGCAATAATCAAAACAACATAGATACTTATTATTAAAAAATTATTTAAATATGTAAAAAATATATTACTCATAATTTATTGCTATTTTCTAATAAAAAGCTTTTAACGCAATTTGCCATATTAGTAGATGCTCTTGTAATGGGACAAGTTTGATAATAGTTTTTTATCTTAAAATTATTATTACATGAATTTATTTTAAATTTATCTTCATTAACAAACAATTTATTAGATTTAGGAATTAGATTGATTTTTGACAATTCTGGATGTTTTTTAAAAATATAATTAAGAAGCTGCTCATGAGTATTGTAACTTAAAGTAACTGAAAATTTTTCTGATAAAGCTCTAAATATTTTCCAGGCATCCACAGCTAATCCCTTATTATCTATTACTTTTTTTGTAAATTGAGGTCTTCCTTCAATATTTACATATAATGCTTTTTTTTCAGTAAATGCAGTTACAGGAAGTATAGTATTGGCTTTAGCTGCTACTTTATCTCCATGATGTCCCACATATATAACTTTAGTTTGACTTAAGTCATATTTTTCTAAGTCAAAATCATCAGCTTCTATTAAAAAAAGTGTCTTTATTCTTTTTTCATTTAACTTAGTTTTTATTTTATTAATATCAAAACCATTTTTTTCTGGAAAAAAACCTACTTCCAAACCTCCATTTCTAGAAGCAAACTGATTTAATATATTAAATCCATTCCAATCTTTTCTATATATTTTTTGCTGTTGTGCAATTAACTTAATCAAAGCATGAATTTTATTTCCGTCTTTCGTAGATAAAATACTATCACCTAAAATAATCATTGGGAAACTTGCAGACTTAAAAAAGGTTTTTATTTTATTTAAAAAGATTTTATTAGAAAGAACAGAAATATCATTACCTATATGGGAAGAACTATAAGTTAAATCAGTTGGTGTACAAAGGGTAAGAATATCTAATTCTCCACTTAACCACCTTTGTCTTATTCTAGAATTAACTATAGTTGCCTCTCTTTTAGGATCACAGCCTATAATTAATAACTTATCTGCTTTATCAATACCACTAATTGAAGAATTAAATAACCAGTCAGCTCTACTTTTTATGGCGTAATTAGAGCCATTAAATCTACAATCTATACTGTCCACACCTATAGCATTAAAAAATTCTTTAGCGGAAAACATTGTCTCTACATCTGTTAATGCCCCTGTAACAACAGCTATTTCATTTTTATTATTTATTTTTAAGCTTTCCATAACATCATTTAGTGCATTTTCCCAATTTGAAGGTTTTAATTTATTATTTTTTCCTCTAATAAAAGGTTTATCCAGCCTTTGGCTATTTAATCCATCATAACAAAATCTAGTCTTATCAGATATCCATTCTTGATTGATATCTTCATTTATTCTAGGTAGTATTCTCTTTATTTCTCCTTCAAACTCATTAACTATAATATTTGACCCTACTCCATCAGTAATATCAATAGTGTCATGATGAATAAGTTCCCACGACCTTGCAGTAAAAGCATATGGTTTAGAGGTTAGTGCACCTACAGGACAAAGATCAATTATATTTCCAGATAATTCACTTTTTATCCCATTCTTTACTACAGTAGTTATTTCCATATCTTCGCCTCTATTTATTGCACCTAGTTCATGAGAGCCAGCAACTTCATCTAGGAACCTTACACATCTAGTGCAATGAATACATCTTGTCATTACTGTTTTTACTAGTGGGCCAAAATCTTTATCATAAACTGCCCTTTTGTTTTCTTCATATCTACTGTAAGATTTACCATAATAAATTGACTGGTCCTGCAGGTCGCATTCTCCTCCTTGATCGCAAATAGGACAATCCAATGGATGATTAATTAACAAAAATTCCATTACTCCTTTTCTAGCTTTCTTAACTTTATCTGTATTTGTTTTAATATTCATACCGTCTGATATAGGCATGGCGCAGGATGCTACAGGTTTAACTGAATTTTCAACTTCTACAAGACACATTCTACAATTTCCTGCAATAGATAACCTCTCATGAAAACAAAATCTAGGTATTTCTTCACCTGCAATTTCGCATGCTTGCATCACAGTAGCATTTTCTGGCACTAAAATTTCTGTATTATTAACCTTTACTTTTTTCATTCCGCTGACCGAAGTTGTTTAAAGTTTACAATTCTTTTTTCAATATCTTTTCTGTAATGTCTAATTAATCCCTGCACCGGCCAAGCAGCAGCATCTCCCAAAGCACAAATAGTATGGTTTTCTACTTGTGAACAAATATCTTGTAACTTATCAATGTCTTCTATTTCTGCAGATCCATCACATAGCTTTCTCATTAATTTTAAAATCCAACCTGTGCCTTCTCTACAAGGAGTACATTGTCCACAACTTTCATGATTATAAAATTTAGAGAATCTTGTAATTGCTTCAATAATATCTGTAGATTTATTCATTACAATAACTGCAGCAGTTCCTAAGCCACTTTTCACTTCTTTAAGAGAGTCAAAGTCTAAACTTAAATTATTGCACATTGAAGCTGGAATTAAAGGTGTTGAGGATCCCCCTGGCACTATAGCTTTAAGATTACTCCAACCTCCAATTACTCCACCACAGTGTTTTTCTATTAAATCCTTAATAGTTATACCCATTTCTTCTTCTACAGTACAAGGAGTATTGACATGTCCTGATATGCAAAATAATTTAGTTCCAGTATTATTTTCTTTTCCTATAGAAGAAAACCACTTCGAACCTCTTTTTAGAATAGCTGGAACAACCGCTACCGTTTCTACATTAGAAACAGTGGTAGGACAACCATATAGTCCAACGTTCGCTGGAAATGGAGGCTTTAGCCTTGGTTGTCCTTTTTTACCTTCTAAACTTTCTAATAATGCTGATTCTTCTCCACATATATACGCCCCAGCACCTCTATGAATATAAACATCCAAATTCCATCCACTGTTTAATATATTATTACCTAATAACCCATCATTATAACATTCATTAATAGCTTTTTCTAAAGCTTTGTATTCATTATAAAATTCTCCTCTTATATAAATATAACATTTATGTGCTTCCATTGCTAAGCTTGCATAAAGAATCCCTTCTAATAACTTGTAGGGTTCGTTTCTAATTATTTCCCTGTCTTTACAAGTACCAGGTTCACTTTCATCTGCGTTTATAACTAAATAATTAGGTTTTATAGAAGACTTTGGAGGCATGAAAGACCATTTTAAACCTGTCGGAAAACCAGCTCCACCTCTACCTCTAAGTCCAGATTTTTTTACTTCATCTAGAATCCATTGTTTCCCCTTTTTAATAAACTCTAAAGCTTTGTCCCAATCACCTAGACTCTTAGCCGTATTTAAACCTGTTCCTTTTAAGCCATGTAAGTTTTTAAATATTTTATCTTTTTCATTTAACATAATTATTATTTATTTTATAAATTCAGAATGGTTCTGCACCTTTTCTTTTAATTTTTTGTGGTCCTATTTTAGGTTTTTTACCATTTTTTATCTGCTTAATTATATTTATAAAGCTTTCTTTATCTAAGTCTTCATAATAATCATCATTTATTTGTACCATAGGAGCATTAACACAAGCACCTAAACATTCAACTTCTTTTAATGTAAATAAACCATCATCTGAAGTTTGATTATTTTTTATTTTTAATAAATTCTTACATAAATTTAGAATATCATCGCTTCCTTTTAGCCAGCAAGAAGTTGTTGTACATATCTGAATAAAATTTTTCCCTATAGGATTCAAATTATACATAGAATAAAATGTTGCCACCTCATAAACTCTAATATAAGGAATATCTATAATCTTGGCTACTGTGTGCATAGCACTTTCTGTAAGCCACCCTCCATTTTGTCTCATTGCTAAGTCTAATAAAGGCATTACAGCACTAGCTTTTTGTTCAAAAGGATATTTGGCCAAAATTCGGTCAATTAACTTGATATTATCCTTGGAAAAAGTAAAACTTTTATCATTCATAGCTTTTATTACCTGTCTATTTCTCCAAAAACTACATCCATAGTTGCAATACATGCCACTAAATCAGCTAGTTGATGACCTTTTGTCATAAAGTTCAAACCTTGAAGATGAGCAAAACCTGGTGCTCTAATTTTACATCTATAGGGTTTATTAGATCCATCAGATACTAAATAAACACCAAATTCTCCTTTTGGTGCTTCTACAGCCTTATAAATGTTTCCTTCAGGCACTCTAACTCCTTCAGTATATAGTTTAAAATGACTTATCAAGCTTTCCATCGAGGATTTCATTTTATCTCTTTTAGGTGGCGCTATCCTTGGGTTGTCAACTAGCACCTCTCCATTTGGCATTTTATCTAATACCTGATTTATAATTTTAAGGCTTTGCTTCATCTCTTCCATTCTAATAAGGTACCTATCATAGCAGTCGCCATTTTTTCCTATAGGAACATCAAAATCTAACTCATCATAGATAGCATAACTTTCATGTTTTCTTAAATCCCAAATAACTCCAGAACCTCTTAACATTGGTCCCGTAAAACCCCAATCCAATGCTTCTTTCTTTGAAACTACTCCTATATCAACTGTTCTTTGCTTAAAAATTCTATTTTCATCTAATAATGATTCAATATCATTTACTATGTTTAAGAAGTTTTTACTCCATTGAAATATATCTTCTAAAGTTTTGCTTGGAATATCTTGATGAACTCCACCAATTCTATAGTAAGCTGCATGCAGTCTTGCTCCTGAAACCGCTTCATAAAAAGACATAAGTTTTTCTCTTTCTTCAAAAAGCCATAAAAATGGTGTAGTTGCTCCTAAATCAAGTCCTTGAGCTCCTATTTGTAAAGCGTGATTTAAAATTCTTGTAATTTCATCAAATAAAACTCTAATCCATAAAGCTCTTTCTGGAACTTTCAAATCTAACAATCCTTCTGCTGCCAGAACAAAAGCATGTTCTTGACACATGGGTGAAACATAATCTAATCTATCAAAATATGGCATAGCTTGCAGATAAGTTTTATTTTCAATTAACTTTTCTGTTCCTCGATGTAACAATCCAATATGAGGATCTGCTCTTTCAACTACCTCTCCATCCATTTCCAGCACTAGTCTTAAAACTCCGTGAGCTGCAGGATGTTGTGGGCCAAAATTAAGCATTAAATTCTTTATTTGTCTTTCAGTCATTATTTTCTTTTATATTATCCCCTTCCCATGGGCTTTCAAAGTCAAAGTTTCTAAATGATTGAGTAAGTTTTACTGGCTCATAAACTACCTTTTTAGTATTTACATCATATCTCACTTCAACATTTCCAGATAATGGAAAATCTTTTCTTAACGGAAAACCAATAAAACCATAATCTGTTAATAATCTTCTTAAGTCAGGGTGATCAGTAAAAGTTATACCAAATAAATCCCATACTTCTCTTTCATACCAGTTAGCTGCTGAAAATAAAGCTGATAAGCTATCTATAGTATTATTATCATCTAAATTACACTTCAATATAAGTCTTGCATTATTATTAATTGATAAAAAAACATAAACCATTTCAAATCTATTTTTTTTATTAGGATAATCTACGGCAGTAATGTCTATCAATTGGTTAAACTTCAATTTATCTGAATCTCTAATTAATTTAACCACTTTGAGCAAACTTTCTTTATCTATTAATAATTCGAAGCTATTATATTTGAAATTTAATGAATACTTATTATCTAAAACACTTTTTAAAGACGCCATAATATTACTCATTAAATTTTCTTGTTTAGTATTTTTAACTAATTTATCCAATTCTAGCCCCAATAAAATTATTTAAACGGTATTTTTACCTGTGCGTTTTATTTTTTTTTGCAATTGTAAAATTCCATACAATAAAGCCTCTGCAGTTGGAGGACAGCCAGGCACATAAATGTCAACGGGAACTATTTTATCACAGCCTCTTACTACAGAATAAGAATAATGATAATATCCTCCACCATTAGCACAACTTCCCATAGATATTACCCACCTTGGTTCAGGCATCTGATCATAAACTTTTCTTAAAGCTGGAGCCATTTTATTAGTTAATGTTCCTGCTACAATCATTACATCAGACTGTCTTGGACTTGGTCTAAAAACAACACCAAATCTATCTAAATCATATCTTGATGCACCAGTCTGCATCATTTCTACAGCGCAACATGCTAACCCAAAAGACATAGGCCACAATGATCCAGCTCTAGCCCAATTTAATAAGTCATTAAATTTAGCTAAAACATAACCTTTATTATTTACTTTGTCAGCCTTAAATAGCTTATCATTATAGAAACTATCTTTTATTCCCATTCAAGTGCTCCTTTTTTCCATTCATAAATGAAACCAACTGTTAAAATAAGAAGAAAAACCATCATAGATAAATATCCATATAATCCTATTAAAGGCAATGAAATTGCCCAAGGAAATAAGAAAGCTACTTCTAAATCAAATATTATAAATAATATTGCGACTAAATAAAATCTAACATCAAATTGAACTCTAGCATCTTCAAATGGTGTAAATCCACATTCGTAAGCAGAAAGTTTTTCTTTGTCAGGTTTACTTGGCCCAACTATACCAGATAAAAACGCAAAGCCTAAAGACATACCCAAAGCTATTACAGAAAATACGAAAATAGGTAAATATTCAGAATAATCCATTAATTTAATATTTTGATTTGTTAAGAAGCATTATATTATTTATATATAGAGTAATTTTACTGTGTTGTAACTATTTTTTCATAAATAAAATATTTCATATCAATTAAAACTATATACTTACTAGATTAAACTTTCTAATTCATTGAAGTTAGATACTATCATATCGTAATCTCCATCAACATTTATTTCTGTATTAGCACCCCATTCTAATTCCCTTTTTACAAATACAGTCTTAAAACCAGCAGATTTGGCAGCATTTAAATCAAAGCTATGGCATGCTACCATTAAACATTGACTAGGTTCTAATTGAAGAAGTCTTGCAGTTTTTTTGTAGGCTTCTATATCTGGTTTATAAATTTCCAAGGTTTCACAAGATAATATTAAATCCCAATTAATTTTATTTCTCTTAGAATTTAAATAAACTAATCTATTACTAAGTAAAGTAAATGAAACGCATAAAAAGGAAGCTTTAAGTAGATTAAAGGGAATAATAAAATCTGACCAAGAATTAAATAAAGAAGGTGTTTCAAACGAAATAAATTTTATTTCTTCATTATTTAAGGTTAGTTTGCTGTCTGATATCATGCCCTCAACTGCAATTTTATGAGCTTCATCAAAGTTTATTAAACTACTATTATTTTGAGTGGTAACAACCTTTAATGACCTTCTTCTTAATTCATTAGCTAATTCTGAGGGATTATTTATACTATTGTTTGTTTTTTTGAGGATTTCAAAACCCGTTTTAAAACCCGAGTGCCAGTCCAGCACTGTTCCTCCAGTATCAAAAGTTAAAGCTTTAATTTTAGATTTGTCTAACATTTTTACAAAGTAACAAAAGTCTATGCTCTGGTAAAGTTTATATTACTATTGTATATTTATTTTAAAATATTATTATTACAACAAAGAGGATTAATAATGTATATAACTCAAGCTTTAAAAAGAAATGCTCAATTGTATTCTAAAAAAGTAGCTACATCTTTCAACAATAGAACTTTTACTTGGGAAGAAAGCCTTGAAAGAGTTTCTAAGTTAGCATCAGGTATAAAAAAACTTGGAATAAACTTAGAAGACAGGGTTGCTATATTAGCGCATAACAGCGATAGATATTTTGAATTCATCTATTCAGTTTCTTGGTTAGGGGGAGTGTTTGTTCCTATAAATACAAGACTTGCGCCTCCCGAAATACAATTTTGGATAAATGATAGCGAAAGTAAGGTAATTTTTGTCGACTCTAACTTCTCAGGCATAATTGATAACCTAATAAAAGAAAATAAAATTCCTTCTATTGAAAAAGTAGTGTACATATCTGATGATGATGTTCCAGAAAACATGATTAAATATGAAGATCTATTAAGCCAAGACAGTATTGATGACAAAATGAGAGGATATGATGACTTAGCTGGAATATTTTATACCGGCGGCACAACTGGACGATCTAAAGGAGTAATGTTATCTCACACCAATATGGTAATAAATGCATTTAATGGCGCAGTGTCAGGAGATTTTGGGCCTCACTCTAGATGGCTACATGCAGCTCCTATGTTTCATATTGCAGATTGTGCTGGTTTATTTGGCGTCAGTCAAGCAGGAGGAAGTCATTTTTTTATTCCCGGCTTTGTCCCAAAGCTTTTTTTTGAAGCAGTTAGTGAAAATAAAATTAATGAAACAATTCTAGTTCCTACTATGGTTAATATGGCTGTAAATGATTCAGAAATAAAAAATTATGATCTTTCCTGTTTGAGAAAGATAATGTATGGTGCTTCACCTATGCCAGAGCCTGTGATAGTAAAAGCAATGGAGATATTACCTAATTGTACTTTTTATCATGCATATGGTCAAACAGAATGTGCGCCCTTGTTGACTTTTTCAGGACCTGAGACGCACGTATTTGAAGGTCCTCTTGCATATAAATTTAAATCATGCGGTCAAGCGGTTCCAGGAGTTGAGTTAAAAATAGCTGATGAAAATGGCAATGAAGTAGAAATAGGCGAAGTAGGAGAAATTTATGCTCGTGGGCCTAATATAATGCTTGGATATTGGAGACAAGAACAATTAACAAAAAAAGCTATCTCAGATGACGGTTGGATGAGAACAGGAGATGGTGCAAAAATGGATGAGGACGGATATGTTTTTATAGTTGACAGAGTAAAAGACATGATAATATCAGGAGGAGAAAATATTTATTCAACAGAAGTAGAAAATTCTATTTACCAACTTCCGGATGTTTTAGAGTGTGCAGTGATAGGAATACCAGATGAGAAATGGGGAGAAGTAGTCCATGCTATTGTGAGACTAAAAGAGCAAGATTCAATCAAAGAAAAAGATATAATAGATCATTGTCATAAAAATATAGCGGGATATAAATGTCCAAAATCTGTTTCTTTTAGAAGCGACCCAATGCCTGTATCAGGGGCTGGAAAAATTCTCAAGACAGAATTGAGAAATCCATTTTGGAAGGACCAAGTAAAGCAAGTCAATTAATATTACTTAGTCATTAGTTAAGTCATGCCCTGCAGAGGCTACTAATCCACCATCGCAGGAAATTACTTCTCCTATTGTGTAATCAGATGCTTTAGAAGCTAGAAAAATTGCTAGCCCAGCTATATCTTCAGCTCTACCTACTCTATTACTTGGATTTTTTTTAGAAATTATTGAATAGTCGTGTTCTACTGCACTTCCTAACATTTTACTGGGAAAAGGACCGGGTGCTATAGCATTACATATAATATTGTCTGAAATAAGCCTAGCTGAAAGAACTTTAGTAAGTTTATGTACAGCAGCCTTAGCAACACTATAAGAGTAATTTTCATAATAAGGGGTATTAATACCATCAATTGAGCCTATATTTATAATTTTAGTCTTTGTGTCTTGCTTTGCATCTTTTTTAAGTAAAGGTAAGAATTTTTGAACCATAAAAAAAATTGTCTTCACATTTAAGTCCATCACTTTATCCCAACCTACCTCACTAAACCTTTCCAAGGGTTCTCCCCAGACAGCTCCAGCATTATTTACAAGAACATCAAGATGATCTTCTTTTTTACTAAATTCTTCAAATAGCGTTTCAATTCCTTTAATATCTGATATATCACAACTTATAGGTTCACAAGTACCTGCTGCATATTTTTCTTTTAGCCTGTTTGCTGTTTCTCTAATATCATTTTCCTTTCTAGATGTAATATAAACTTTTGCGCCATTTGCAATAAATCCCTCGGCAATCATTGCTCCTATTCCTCTGGAACCACCAGTAATTAATACCAATTTATCTTTAACAGAAAACAATTCATCTAGTTTCATTTTATACCTTACTTTTTTTTTTTTAATTAGTAATATTTAAAATTATGCTAAAAAACTTTCATTATAATTGCAACAAATTAGGTAATATTGCAAACCTAAAAATTGAGGAAATCAAAAAAAAGAGACTAAAAAAAAATAATGTTAGAGTTGCAATTCAAGCAATAGGATTAAATTACGTTGATATTTTAATGATCAGGGGAAAATACCAACACAAAATACTCCCTCCGTTTACTCCCGGAATAGAAGCATGTGGTATTATAATTGAAGAAAATTGTAATGATAAAAAACTTATTAATAAAAAAGTAATTATAAACAAAAAAGGCGGATGTTTTAGCGAAGAAATAGTATTGTACTTAGACGAAATAATAATTATACCTCAAGAAATAGACTCTGCTTTAGCTGCAGGAACTTTTGTAAATACTTTGACGAGCTATATATCTCTATGTGAAATTATTAAATTAAAAAAAAATCAAAATATACTTATTACAGGTGCTTCAGGAGGTGTTGGGTCAGCGTCAATCAAATTAGCAAAGAGTATTGGCGCCAATACTTTAGCAATTATCAGTAGTAAAGATAAGGAAACTTTTGTAAAAAAACTAGGAGCTGATAAAACAATAATGCTAAATAGCAAGGAACTTGAAAGTATTCCTATTTATCGAAGTAAATATCAAATAGACATAATACTCGATATAAATGGTTTAATAAAAACAAAAAAAATACTGAGTTTTCTTAAATGGAACGGAAAATATATTATAATTGGGTTTATGGATGAAAATTATTATAATATTCCTGCACAACATATTTTAATAAAAGGACTTAGCGTATTTGGGGTAAGAGCAGGTGAATATTTTAAAAAAAGTAGCAATAAAAAGCAAATCATTAATAAAGTAATCAAACTTATTAAACAAGATAATATAAATTCAATTAATTTTAAATTAGTGAATTTTAGAGACTTAAAAAAAAACCTAATTGATCTAAAAAATAGAACTTCAGTAGGCAAAAATATTGTTATTACTAAATTTTATAAGAAAATATATAAATGAAAAAAAAAAAAGCAATACTATTATTTTCAGGAGGACAAGATAGCACAACTGCCCTTGGTTGGTGTCTAAAAAACTTTGATGAGATACATTTGCTGTCTTTTGATTATGGACAAAGACATGATATAGAATTAAAATCAACAAAAAAAATAGTAAGAGAAATTGAAAAAAAATTTAATTTTTATAATAATAAAATTAGTAAGAGTTTAATTATTAAGATAAAAAACTTAGCCAGTATTACAAAAAGCTCACTAACATCAAATTTAAAAATTGATACATCAAAAAAAATACCTAATACCTTTGTGCCTGGAAGAAACTTGTTATTTTATAATTTAGCTTCTTCATATGCTTATACTAATAATATAGAAAATATTGTTTCTGGAGTTTGCCAGACAGACTTTTCAGGTTACCCTGACTGTAGAGATATTACTATTAAGACACTTAACAAAGCAATTAATTTAGGAATGGAAAGAAAGTTTTTATTTCTTACTCCTCTTATGTTTTTAACAAAAGCTGATACATGGAAACTTTCTTATACTCTAGGAGGAGATAAATTTGTTAATATAATAATAAAATATACTCATACCTGTTATAAAGGAGAAAGAAAGAAATTATTTTCTTGGGGATATGGGTGCAATGACTGCCCAGCCTGTTTTATAAGAAAAAAAGGATGGGAAGAATATAATTTGGAAAAAAAAATATGAAATATAGTGTTAAAGAAATTTTTCTTACAATCCAAGGTGAAGGATATAACTCAGGAAGAAAGGCTACTTTTTGTAGATTTTCAGGTTGTAATTTATGGAATGGGTTAGAAAGTTCAAAAAAAACTTCTAAATGTAATTTTTGTGATACTGATTTTGTAGGAGTAGATGGAGTAAACGGTGGAAAATATAATTTATCTTCTTTGATTAATAAAATTCAAAAAGTTACTAAGGAAAATACTAAAACTAAAAAACTTATAGTATTTACAGGTGGAGAGCCATTACTTCAATTAAATGAACAGCTAATAAAAAATTTAAAAAAGAAAAATTTCGAGATAGCTATAGAAACAAACGGAACAATAAAACCTCCAGAAGGGATAGATTGGATATGCGTCAGCCCAAAAGTAAAAAACAAAATAGTATTAAATTATGGCAATGAATTGAAAGTAGTATATCCTCAAAAAGGGTTAAACTTAAATGAGTTTGAAAAATTAGATTTTGAACATTTCTATCTACAGCCTCTGCATAATGAAAAGTATGATCAAAATTTAAAAAAAACTCTTAAAACAATTATGAAATATCCAAAATGGAAATTAAGTCTTCAGACACATAAGTTTATTGGAGTTAAATAATGAATAAATACATTAGTAAATCATTTACCTTTGAAGCAGCTCATAGTTTAAAAACTACAAAGAACCATAAGAATAAAAACATTCATGGTCATTCCTTTCATGTCAGGATATTCATAAAAGGAAAGATTAAAAAAGATGGAATGATTATAGATTTTTTTATTCTAAATAAAACGATAAATAGTTTAAAAGATAAACTTGATCATTCTTATCTAAATAATATTAAAGAAATTGAAACTCCTACTTTAGAAAATATAGGAAGCTGGATTTGGAAACAAATAAAGCCCAATTTAAAAAACTTGCATAAAGTTGAAATTCAAAGAAAAACTTGTGGTGAAAGTTTTTCTATTTCAAATTAGTTAAAGCTCTTCACATATTCTAGATGGTTTTCCAAAAAACCTTATGCAATAGTCTTTAGTTATAGGTTTTCCTTTTATATCATCAACTATAAAGTTAATTAAAGCCTTTATCTGCCTATCATTAAGCATTTTTCTTGCAGGCAAGGGCCTATTATTTTCTTCTCCTTCAAAGTCTGAAAATGTCAGACCAAAACATCTGTCGTCTTTATATGCTTGTTTTGAAAAATAAGGCATGTTTGTTCCAGGTCTTCCACATTCTACTATTTTTTGTAAGTATTCTTTATCTAAACCTGTTTCTCTTATTGATGCAGCTGCACCTCCATAAGATCCTCCCCCATCTCCATGCCATTGATGACAAGAACTGCAATTAGCTTTTTTAAATACCTTCAAACCATAGTCAGGGCTTTGGCTAAAATTGTTTATAGAAAT
>NZFJ01000035.1 GCA_002690625.1 Rickettsiales bacterium | reverse complement strand
TTAAACAAAAAATTAAAAATTAGCTATAATTTTTTTTTATTTTTATTAGTTAGTCTTTTTTTTGTAATTATTTCGGACTGTGTTTTTCTCCAATTATCAACTTTAGCGTGATTTCCTGATAATAAAACTTCAGGCACAGATTTGTTTTTCCAAACTCTTGGCTTAGTATATTGTGGATACTCTAAAAGTCCTTTGTTAAAACTTTCTACTTTTTTGCTATTTTCGTTGCCTAGAACATTAGGAAGAAATCTTACAACCGCTTCAGTTAATACTATAGCTGCTGTTTCTCCACCTGATAAAACGTAATTACCTATAGAAATTTTTCTTAATTCGTTATGTTCTATAAATCTTTCATCAACTCCTTCATACCTTCCACACATTATTAACATTCCTTCTTTATTAGTGCTTAACTCTTCTACGATCTCTTGATTTAAATTTTCTCCGGTAGGAGTCAACATTATTTTTTCTATTTTATCAATTCTAGGATTATTAAAAGATACTATAGCTTTTTCATAAGCCCTTTGTAAAATGTCAGGTTTAATTATCATACCTGGCCCTCCTCCAAAAGGTCTATCATCTATTTTTTCATTATTTATTAAAAATTCTTTAATATCTGTAACTTTGAGATCCCATATCTTTTTTTTTCTTGCTCTAGCTAAAATAGATATATTCAGCAAACCTGGAAATACTTCTGGAAAAATTGTAACTATATTTACTTCAAACATTTTTATAAATAATATTTTTTTTTGTAAATTATTGCCTTCTTTCTAATATCTACATAATCATCATCTATATCTGCAAGACGGATCATATATTGATATTTTCCATCAAGCTCTAGTACGTCTCCTGCTCCAAAATTATGAATAGCCTTTATTTTACCAAGGCTTTTTTTCATTTCATCGTAAATAGTACAGTTTATAAGATCTTTATGATAATATTCTTTTAGTTTTTTGTTTTTTATTTCTTTTTCGTGAATCCAAACCTCTTCACCTACCAAAATTATCGCTTGGTCTTTATTTTTAATATTATTACTAGAACAGACTATAGAAGATCCTTTTGAAAACTCCTTCTTTATTTCTGTATGATTATTTTTGATCATAAAATATTTTTTGTAAAAAAAAAAATCTTTTTCGCTTTTTGTATAAATATTTAATTTAAACAAACCTTTTACGCCATGCGTAGCAATTATTTTCCCAATTACTATTTTTTTACTTTTCATTACGTAAATTTTAAAAGAAGTATATTATTTAAATCTTTAATATCTAGAATAATGACCGTTATTCCTTAGACTCCTTTGCAGCTTCTGCTGGCTTAGCTTCTTCAGTTTCTACAGCTTCTGCTGGCTTAGCTTCTTCAGTTTCTACAGCTTCTGCTGGCTTAGCTTCTTCAGTTTTTGCAGCTTCTGCTGGCTTAGCTTCTTCAGTTTCTACAGCTTCTGCTGGCTTAGCTTCTTCCTCTTTTTTCTTCTTTAAAGCTTCTTCTTTAGCTTTTAATCTTTCCTGTGCCTTTTTTTTAGGTTTAGCTTTGTTGGGGTTGTTTTTCTTAACAGCTTTAATCAATCCAGCATCTGATAAAAATTGTTGAACTCTTTCTGTTGGTTGTGCTCCCGTGCTCAACCAATGTTTAATTCTATCTAACTCTAAATTAAGCCTAGAGTCATCGCTTTTATCCTTTAGAGGATCAAATGTACCTACTCTTTCAATAAACTTGCCATCTCTAGGCGCTCTTACATCAGCTACTACAATCCTGTAGAAGGGCTTTTTTTTTGCACCATGTCTGCTTAATCGAATTCTTACTGTCATTATTTTACCTCTTTAAATTACTATAAATATTTTCTAGATTATTGCTAGATAAATTGTTTCCTAACATTTTTTCAATACCACTAATACCATGCTTATTCATTTTTTTCATCATAATTTGCATATTTTTAAATTGTTTTAATAACCTATTTACATCTTGTATATCTACTCCAGACCCTTTTGCAATTCTTTTTTTTCTAGATCCATTAATAATTTTGGGAAAAATTTTTTCTTTTTTTGTCATTGAACATATTATGGCACTCATTCGGAAAAATGTTTTATCTTCTAAGTTGCTATTTTGTAACGTTTTTTTTGCCTTCCTAACACCAGGTAATAAAGACATTATTCCTTTAATTCCTCCTAATTTTTTCATTTGAGATAACTGCTTATTAAAGTCATTTAAGTCAAAAGTTCCTGATGCCATTTTTCTGGCCATTTCCTCTGCTTCTTTTTCATCAATATCTTTTTCTGCTTTTTCTACTATTCCTACAATATCACCCATATCCAAGATTCTATCAGCTAGTCTTTTTGCCGAAAAAACTTCTATTTGATCAATTTTTTCACCTACTCCTAAAAACTTTATAGGCTTACCAGTTGTATGAGCCATACTTAAAGCTGCACCACCTTTAGCATCTCCATCCACTCTAGTGAGAATTACTCCTGTTAAATCTACATAATCTGAGAAGGCCTTAGCAACATTAACTGATTCTTGACCTATCATAGAGTCAGTTACTAGTAAAGTTTCATCAGGGTTAGTTAGCTTATTTATATCTTTTAATTCTCTAAGAAGTTCTTCATCTATATTAGTTCTTCCAGAAGTATCGAATATAATTACTTCTGTTAAAGACTTTTTAGCTTCTTCTAATGTATTACTAATAAGAGTACTAATTTCATCCTTTACTTCATTATTCATACAATTAACTTCTATTTTATTTGATAATTGTAAAAGTTGTTCTATAGCTGCAGGCCTAGATATATCTAATGAGGATAACAGTACTTTTTTCTTTTTTAGCTTTAACAAATTTGCTAGCTTTGCCGCAGTTGTTGTTTTTCCACTACCTTGTAACCCAACCATAAGTATTACGGTTGGAGTTTTATTAATATTTAAATTAAATTTATTATCATCTAACCCAGAAGATAATAATTCGATCAAACTGTCGTGTACAATTTTAACAACTAAATCTCCTGGTTTTATTGATTTAAGTAATTTTTCTCCTACAGCTCTACTTTTTACTTTTTCAACAAAATCTTTTGCAATATCTAGTGGTACATCAGCTTCAAGTAAAGCTACTCTAATTTCTCTCATTGCCGAGGTAACATCTTCCTCTGTTAAAATGCCTTTGCCTAAAAGTCCATCAAAGGTCTTTAGAATTCTATCTGACAAATTATTAAACATAATCTATAATACAATTAACTCTTTACATAATAAATAAAAATTTATTATGTTTACGCTTTTGCTATAATAAAGTCAATAAAAAGCATATAATTACTTATGAATATACCTTTTGTTAAAATGCACGGAAATGGAAATGATTTTATCATTATTGACAATGATAAATTAAAAATAAAACAAGACAAAAAACTCATAAAAAAAATGTCTGATAGAAGGCTAGGAATAGGCTGTGATCAATTAATTTTAATGGAAAAGAGTAAAAGTTCGGACGTATTTATGAGAATATTTAATGCTAATGGCCTGGAAGCTGAAATGTGTGGAAATGCTGCAAGATGTGTCGCGGCTTTAATATTTGCTGGGCAAAGAAAAAAAACCGTTAAAATAGAGACAATCTCAAATACTGTAATCGGTAAATTAGAAAAAAATAATGAAATTAGCATAAATTTAAAACTACCTACACAAGATTTGACTAAAATAATTAAAAAAGAATATGGTGAAACTATAAACTTAGAACACATAAACCCTTTCTTAAAAAAAGGATACGTTATTAATATGGGCAATCCACATATTGTATTTTTTATAAAAAACCTAAAATTAATAAATCTTGAAAAAATTGGAAACGATATAGGAAAATTTAAAGCTTTTAAAAATGGTATTAATGTTGAAATAGTTGAATTAATATCAAACAAAGCAATCAAGATTAAATTTTGGGAGAGAGGAGTAGGTCATACACCATCCTGTGGTTCTGGAATACTTGCAGCTTTTTATGCAGCCTACCTAAAAAAAAAATGTCTTGCTTCTGCTAAAGTTTTGCTACCTAATGGCACTGTAACTGCTAGTTTTGAAAAAGACGTACTTTGCATTACTGGAAATGCAGAAGTTTCTTTTTTAGGAGAGTATAATCATGCATAAAGATAGCCAAGTAATAACCTTAGGTTGTAGGCTTAACTTTTGGGAAAGTGATAAAATAAATTCAATAATCAAACGTATGGACAAAAAGAATTTAGTTGTTTTCAATACTTGTAGCGTGACTAATGAAGCAGTTAAGAATGCAAAAAAATATATAAGATCATTTCATAAAATTAATCCAGAAGTTAAAATTGCAGTAACAGGTTGTGCAGTAGAAAGCGATCTTGATATATTTAAAAATATGAATGAAGTATCATTCATCGTAAGCAATAAAAATAAGCTTTCCGAAGACAAATGGGACATTATAAAAAAAAGCTTTAAAAATAAGTCTTTGGACCCCTTAAATTTTAATATATCAATAAAAGAAAACCCTTCCAATTCCAATATTAGAAAATTTATTAGAGTTCAAAGTGGTTGCGATCATTCATGTACATTCTGTATTATACCTAAGTGTAGAGGCGAGAGTAAAAGTGATAGCATTGAAAGAGTAAATGAAGAAATATCAAAAAATTTAAAAAATGGCGTAAAAGAAATAATTTTAACTGGAGTAGACCTTACTTCTTGGACAGATAATAAATACAAAAGTAGTAAGTTAGGTGATCTATTAGATAATATATTTAAGAAAAATAGTTCATTATTTAGATTAAGATTATCCTCTATAGATGCAGCAGAAATAGATGATAAACTTTTATACTTAGTTAAAAATGAACCAAGGTTAATGCCTCATTTTCACTTTAGTTTACAATCTTTAGATGATTTAATACTAAAAAGAATGAAAAGAAGGCATAATGTAGGTCAGATTATTAATCTATTTGACATAATAAGAAAGGCTAGACCTCATGTGACATTTGGCGCTGATTTCATTTGTGGATTTCCTACTGAGAGTGACAGTATGTTTTTTAATACTATAAAAAATGTAAAAAAATTAAATATTACTCATTTACATGTTTTTCCTTATTCTTCTAAACACGGTACGCCTGCTTCGAGAATGCCTCAAGTTGATTTATATAAAAGAAGAAAAAGAGCAAAAATTCTAAGAGAGTTAGGAAAGAAAAATTATGTTGGTCTATTAAAGAAAGAAATAAAATATAAACATAATATATTAATTGAAACTTCTAATGGTATTGGTAAAACTGAAAATAATATAAAAGTAAAAGTAAAAAGTTCAAAAAAAGGTGACCTTATAATGACTAAGCTTTCTAGCTTTAATGATGATTTTTTAATTTTGTAAAAAAATGAAAAAATGGTTTAAAAAAATTAGTATTGCATTAGGTAGAAAAAAAAATACCTCTGATCAAAAAATAGAAAAAAAAATTAAAAGTTTTGACCCCACTATTTCTAATACAGCAGAAACTGCAAAAACTAAAGCAGCTCCACCCGAAAAAATAGAAATAAAACCAATAATTGCTAAAGAAGCTCCGCCCAAAAAAATAGAAATAAAACCAACAATTACTAAAGAAGCTCCGCCCGAAAAAATAGAAATAAAACCAACAATTGCTAAAGAAGCTCCACCCGAAAAAACAAAAACAGAAACAGAACATGAAAATATAAAAAAAAGTTGGTTTAATAAATTAGGCGTAAATTTTAAAAAAACTTCATCAAGTATAAAAGAGGCTATTTTTTCTAAAAGACTTGATGAAAATTTTATTGCAAATATAGAAGATGCCTTTTTATTATCAGATCTTGGAGTATCGTATACTAATTTATTAATTGATGAGCTAAAGAAAAAAAAGTTTGATGATAAAAATATAAAAAATCAAATATCTAATTTTCTACTATCTCAATTTTCTGAAATAAATCATGACCTTGACCTTAAATCTGAAAAAAAAATTAAAAGTGTTATTATTTTTCGGAGTAAACGGGTCCGGTAAAACAACTACAATAGCTAAATTAGCCAATAAAGCAAAACAACAAAAAATTAAAGTTCTTATAGCTGCAGCTGATACCTTTAGAGCAGCAGCTACTGAACAAATTAAAGTTTGGGGAGATAGGATTAATGTTGAAGTTGTTACAGGCGCTCCCAATGAAGATCCTTCTTCAGTAGTATTCAAAGCACACAAAAAAGGAATTGATGAAAAATTTGATTTATTAATAATAGATACTGCAGGTAGATTACACAATAAAATAGAATTGATGGAAGAATTAAAAAAAATGGTTCGTATAATAAAAAAGAATGATGAAACAGCTCCACATAATAAAATACTAATTTTAGACTCTACTATTGGACAAAATACTTATAATCAGATAGATTCTTTCCATCAATATATAGGTATAACTGGAGTAATTATGACAAAACTTGATGGTTCAGCTAAAGGAGGTTCTTTGATAGGAATAACTAAAAAATATAAGATGCCAATAAACGGTATTGGAATAGGAGAAGGCCTTGATGATTTGATACCTTTCATTCCTAAAGAATTTATTAATGCTCTTTTGGGCGAAAGCATAGGTGGATAAGAATGAAAGCGTATATTAAACTTTTCTTTGAAGTTACACCCTTAATAGTTTTCTTTATAGTAAATTCATATTATGGAATTTATCTAGCTACTTTTTATTTTATGCTTGCATCTATAATAGCTGTACCCATCGCGTGGTATATTGATAAAAAAATTCCATGGATGCCAATTGTAACAGGTGTATTTATATTATTTTTTGGGACACTTACTCTTTTTTTTCAAAATGAAAATTTTATAAAATTTAAACCTACAATTATTAATATTGTATTTGCTTCTATACTTTTAATTGGCCTTAAGTTTAATAAACTATTTTTAAAAATGGCTATGAGTAAAGCATTCGAATTAAAAGAAGAAACCTGGAAAAAACTTACTGTTAGATGGTCCGTTTTTTTTATAATTTTAGCTATAATCAATGAAATAGTTTGGCGAACACAAACTACTGATTTTTGGGTAAGTTTTAAAGTTTTTGGAATATTACCCTTAACTCTTATATTTGCTATATTTCAATTACCCTTAATAACTAAAGAAAATAAGCCAAAAAATTAGATAAATGACTGATTTTAATTATAGTAAGATTAATGCATGGCCTTTTTCAGAAGCTTGTAGAGTTAAAAGTAAGGTATCTAAAATATCTAATAAAAAAACTGTTAACTTTGAAACAGGCTATGGACCATCAGGAGATCCACATATTGGAACCTTTGCAGAAGTATTAAGAACAAATATGATAAGAAACTGCCTAGATGAAATGTGTGACTACTCCACTGAATTAATTACTTTTTCTGATGACTTAGATGCATTAAGAAAAGTACCTGAAGATTATCAGCATAAAGACAAACTTACCAAATATATAGATTATCCACTAAGCTCCATACCTGACTTTACTGAACAATATAAAAGCTATGCTGATAGGAATAATAGCTTATTAAAAAAATTTTTAGATAGATTCAATTTTAAATATAAGTTTATATCCTCAACGGAAAACTACAAAGAAGGAAGATTTAATAAACAGCTTTTAAAAATTATAGATAATTATGAAAGTATATTAAATATAGTTTTGCCAACATTGAGAAAAGAAAGACGTGAAAGCTATTCACCTTTCCTTCCAATTAGTAAAAAAACAAATAAAGTACTCCAAGTCCCTATTCAGATAGTAGATAGAAAAAAAGGAATTATTGCATACAAAGAAGACAATAAATATACTGAGACTCTTGTCACTGATGGTAATTGTAAACTACAGTGGAAAGTTGATTGGGCAATGAGATGGTCTGCTTTAGATATTGATTATGAAATGAATGGGAAAGATCTAATACCATCATTTGAATTATCTAAGCAAATTTCTAAATACATAGATAATAAAATTCCTATAAATATGAGTTATGAACTTTTTTTAGACGATAAAGGTGAAAAAATATCTAAATCCAGAGGGAATGGTCTAAGCATAGAACAGTGGATTAAATATGGTTCAATTAATAGTTTATCATTATTTATGTATAATAATCCTAAAAGAGCAAAAAAACTATATTTTGATTGCATACCCAAAAGTATGGATGATTATAAAAAACTGTTTGAAAGTTATAAAAATACTAATGATAACAAAATTAAAAACTTTGAAAACCCTATGTGGCATATTCATGAAAAAAAAGTTCCTAATATTACTTATCCTATAGACTTTTCTACCTTACTTAACCTAGTAACAGCTTTAAATAGTTTAGAAGCGACAACTATTAAAGATTTTATTAAGATTTATATTAATTTCGAAGATACTAAAGAAGTAAATGATGAATTAAATCAAATTATTAATCTAGCAATAAATTATTATAAAGATTTTATTCTTCCGAATATAAAAAAAAGGAAACCCAATGATAACGAAAAAAAAGCTTTAGCTGCTGTTCTAGAAAAATTTACTAATTTCAGCACCGACTCATCTGCAGAAGATTATCAAAAAATTTTATATAATATAGGTAAAGATTTTTACCCAAATAATCTGAGAGAATGGTTTACTAGTTTATATCAGATATTTTTTGGATCCGATAGTGGCCCAAGATTAGGATCATTTTTTAAAGTATACGGAAAAGATAAAGTTCTATTACTAATAGAAGATTGTATTAAATAAAATCTACTAACTCTTTAAAATTATCTTTTTTTAACTCACTATTTACCTTTTCGTCTATTGTAAATAATAACTTCTTAGTCGTTAAATAAATTATTTTTTTTCTACTATCTATTGTTAGGTTATCTCGTAAATTAAATTCTATTTCTGATTTAATTGAAAGCTTTTTTCTGAATTGATTATCTATCAAAAATTCAATATCAAATATTAAATACATTTTAAATTTTTTGTCCTCTCCAAAAAAAATTGATTTTACACCTTCCTCTACCATTACTTCTTCTAAGCTTCCTTCTATAGAATGTATATTAATATTAGCCTCGTTATTAGAATTTTTAATTTTAAATTTATTAAAAACCCATTCTTCAAACCCTTCGTTTAAAGTTCTATTAATAATAATTAATATTTCGTCTTTTTCTTCAATTGGTTTCTTATTCAATTTATTTATTTTTAAGGAACCTGCTTTAATAGAGATTACTTTATAATTATTTACTTCACTGTTTGAATATTCTTCATATTTATAAGAGCATGCACTTATTAAAGTAAACCAAAGCATAACTATGATAGTTTTAAGTATTTTTAAAATCATATCTTATTCATACACCATTCTAATATAGCTTTCTGTATATGAAGTCTATTTTCAGCTTCATCCCAAACCACAGAAATATTTTTATTTTCAATTATATCATTTGTAACTTCTTTATTTCTAGTTGCAGGTAAACAATGCATAAAAATTACATTTTTTTTAGCTTCTTTTAAAAGCTTCTTATTTACTTGATAAGGAAGAAAGTATTTTTCAATTTTCTTACTTTTTTTATTCCCCATAGAAAACCAAGTATCAGTAACTATACAATCACTTTTGTTAGTTGCCTCGTCTATTTTATTAGTGAATGTTATATTTTTTTTACCTCTAGAAATATCTATCACATTTTTGTTAGCTCTAATTTCCTTAGGATGTACAATTTTTAAATTAAATCCAAAAATATTAGACGCTTCTATCCATGAATACAAAACATTATTAATATCTCCTATCCAGGTAATATTTTTTTTTTCTATCTTTCCTTTTTTTTCTTGAAAAGTCATGATATCAGCTAAAACTTGGCAAGGGTGGGAAATATTACTAAGCCCATTAATTATTGGTGCTTTTGCATGTTGGCTATATTCTAATAACTTATTATGATCGTTAGTCCTTATCATAAAAATTTGACAATATCTATCTAATACTCTAGAAGTGTCAGAAATTGTTTCTCCTCTTGCTAAATGTGTATTGCTTTCATCTAAAATAACTACTTGTCCTCCTAATTCTTTAATTGCTATTTCAAAAGAAACTCTAGTTCTAGTTGATGGTTTTTCAAAAATCATAGCTAAATTAATACCATCTAATGACTTTTTTGAAGGTTTTTTTTTAAATCTTAATTTTTTTAAATTTATAGCTCTTTTAATTATTTTATTTAAATTACTAATATTCAAGTCTGATAAATTTAAAAAATTATTTTTATTATAATCCACTAACTACCTCATTAATCTTATTGATAGCTATTGTAGCTTCTTTTTTTGATATGTTAAGAGGAGGAAGAAGTCTCAACACATTATTAGCAGCAGGTACCACTAATAAACCTTTTTTTCTAAATTCTTGACAGAGTAAAATATTAGAAACTTTACATTTTATACCTAACATAAGACCCTTTCCAAAAATAGCGTCTATTTTTGATGGATTAGATATAATTATTTTTTTAATTTCATTCTCTAAATATTTTCCTAATGAGATCACATTATTTAACAATTTTTTTTTGATATTTCTTTAATGACAGCTAAACTAACTGCACTAGCTAGCTGGTTTCCTCCAAAAGTAGAACCATGACTTCCTGGCTTCATATGTTTAGCTAATTTATTATTTACTAGTATTGCTCCAACAGGAAAACCTCCTCCTAATCCCTTAGCTGATGTTAATAAATCAGGTTTAATATTTCCCCATTGATGTGCAAAAAACTTTCCTGTTCTTCCTATTCCACTCTGCACTTCATCAAAGGCTAATAAAACTTTATTTTTTCTACATATTTTTTTTATTTCTCTTAAATATTTTATAGAAGCTACATTAATCCCTCCTTCTCCCTGTATAGGCTCAATAAATACTCCAGCTGTATTTTTATCAATAGACTTTTTAAAGGCTTCAATGTCATTAAAACCAACTCTTAAGAAACCTCCAGTAGATTTAATATTTGGCAGAAATCCTTGTCTATGACTAATGTTTGATCCTGCTAGTATTCCTGTTAATGTTCTTCCGTGAAATGCATTTTCAAAAACTATTATTTTATTTTTTTTTTTATTTCCTTCAGCATAATGATATTTACGCATAATTTTGATTGCACCATCCGTAGCCTCTGCTCCTGAATTACAGAAAAAAACTTTTTCAGCAAATGATAAATTACATAAATATTCAGCAACCTTTTCTTGTTCGTTAATCTTATAAAGATTTGAGGTATGCCATAATTTTCTTGCTTGTGAAATTAAAGCCTTTTTTAAAACAGGGTTTGCATGTCCCAAACTATTAACGGCAATTCCAGCAGCAAAATCTAAATATTTTTTTTTATTAGAAAATAACCAAGCGCCCTTCCCATGAGTGAAACTAATATTTATTCTAGCATATGTAGGTAAAATATAATCTGACATTTTTAATTTACTAAGATTTTAACATCCAGCCTTTTTTTAAAATTTTATAGCAGATAACATATATAATTATATTTAACATACTTATATAAGTAATGCCATAAACCAAATTATCATATGTTTCATTAATAAAGGAGCTTCTAAAGCCTTCTATTACATAATAAAAAGGATTAAGCAAGCAAATAAAATAAAATGGGTCCGGTAATCTATCAATAGTATAGAAAGTACCTGAAAGAAAAGTTAGTGGTGTGATTATAAAATTTGTTATACCTGACATATTATCAAACTTTTCAGACCAGATTCCTACTATCAAGCCTAATAAAGACAAGAACACTGACCCTGCTAATGAATAAAATAAAAGAATAAAATAATTACTAATTAACAAGCTTGTAAATGGAAAAATAAATGCAAATGTTAATATGCCTATAAGAAATGCTCTAATTATTGCTGCTACTACATAAGCAAAAACAATCTCATTAGGGTTTAATGGAGGCATTAATAAATCTACAATATTACCTTGCATTTTCGACCCTAGTATAGAGGAAGAAGTATTTGCGAATGCGTTTTGCATCATAGCCATTACAATAAGTCCTGGGGCTAGAAAATTTTTATAATCAAATTCATAAGAAACCCTTGATTCTAATGCTAAAGATATTACTAAAAAAAATAATAAGGATGTGAAAGCAGGAGCCAGTATGGTTTGTTGGTAAACCTTAAGAAATCTTTTTGTTTCCTTTCTAAAAAGAGTAAAAACTCCTACCCAATTTACTCTTCCTATTTTTTTATTAATTTTCATTTAACATTAAACCTTTTTTTATTTGCCAACCATTCAATACCTGTAAAGCGTCCATAATATTTTTTCCTGGTCTTTGAATTTTTGTTAATCTAATTGAACCAATTTTACATGAAACTAGCAACCTATTATCTAATACCTCACTGTAGTTTTCATGTTTTATATTTTTATTTTCAACCTTAGCTTCTAATATTTTAACCTGTTCACCTTTAATAAAACACTTAGCTCCTGGCTTGGGACTATAAGCCTTGATTTTTCCTAATACAGTTTCTGCAGAATTATCAAATTTAATATAAGTATCCTCTTTTTTTATTTTAAAACAGTATGTAGCTTTTGTATTATCTTGTTTCAATAAATTAATTTTATTTAATATTAGATTTTCTAAAACATTTATCAAATTGGAAGAAGCTAAGCTTGTAAGTTTATCAAGAATAGTTTGATAGTTATCAAAGTCATATATAAAAATTTTTTTGGAATAAACAATATCTCCTTCATCTAATTTTTCGTTCATTTTAATCAAAGTTATACCTGTTTCTTTTTCATTATTTAATAAAGAATGTTGTATAGGTGACGCCCCTCTCCATTTAGGCAACAATGAAGTATGTATATTAATACTACCAAATTTAGGAATTTCTAAAATTTCTTTAGGTAATATAACCCCAAAAGAAAATACAATTATAAAATCTAATTTTAACTTTACAAGATGTTCTTTGTTTTCCTTGTTATTAAATTTATCAATATTAAAAATAGGAATATTTTTCTTTTTAGCTAATAGCGCTAAAGAATTATTAAGTTTTTTTTTTCCTCTACCCACTAGCTTTATTTTTTTTGTATAAATTGCTAATAAATTGTGTTTACTATTCAAAATAGAGAAAAAAGGTTTTAAAGTAAATTCATCACCTCCAGCCATATAGACTATATTAAGTTTTTTAGACATTATTTTGGTTTTTCTTTTTATACTTTTGTAACTTTTTTAAAATTATACTTTTTTTTAATTTACTAATATGATCTACAAATAGTTTTCCATTTAAATGATCTATCTCATGTTGTATACATGTTGCTTCAAGTCCTTCAAATGTATTAGTACAAGGGTTTCCAGCTTCGTCTATAAAATTTATTTTTACTTGCTCTGGTCTTTTAACTAAAGCAAATTGAGTGGGCAGTGATAGACACCCTTCCTCAAATTCTGCTAATCTATTAGAAAACTTTACTATTTCAGGATTAATTAGTTTTAATGGTTTTTTTTTATTTTTTTTATCACTACAATCAACGACTACTAATCTCTTTAATATTCCTACTTGAGGAGCTGCTAATCCTATTCCATTGCTTTCATACATACATTCTAGCATTTTATCTAATGTTAATTTTACATCTTTATCGATTGAGATTACGTTTTTAGATATTTGGTTCAACCTAGTATCTGGAGCTACTATTATTTTTAGTTTATTCATTATCCTGTTTTTCTTGTACTAAAGTTCTTTCAAATATTGCTTGTCCTAAAGTAGCTTCATCAATATAATCGAGTTCTCCTCCTGCTGGCAAGCCCCTAGCAAGTCTAGTAATTTTAATGTCTAATTTTTTTAACTTATTTAATATATAATGTGCTGTTGTTTGTCCAGAAGTTGTTAAAGAAGTAGCTAAAATTACTTCCTTTATATTTCCTTCTTTTATTTTATCAAAAAAACTGTTTAGATTAAGTTTATCAGCACTAATACCTCTTAATGCGTCCAAAGTCCCTCCAAGAACATGATATGTTCCTTTAAAAAAGTTACTTCTTTCTAATGCCCATAAATCTGAAACTTCTTCTACTATACAAATAATATTTTTATCTCTTTTAGAATCAGTACATATAGTACATGGATTATTAGAATCGTAGTTGCCACAAAATTTACAATTACTAATCCTATTAGAAACATCGATCATCATATTTCCTAAAGGTTTCATTAAAGAGTTTTTTTTGCTAATTAGTTGCAAAACAATTCTACGAGCAGATCTAGGTCCTATCCCTTGAAGGTTAGAAAATAATTTTATTAATGAATCAATTTCTAAAGAACTCATTATTAAAAATTAATTCCAGGTGGCATAGGCATTCCTCCAGTAACAGACTTCATTTCACTTTCTGATAGTTTATCTGCATTTTTTTTCGCTTCAGATATAGCAGCTACAATTAAATCCTCTAAAACTTCAGTATCTTCTTTAAGACTAGGATCTATTTTTATAGACTTTACATTTCCTTTTCCAGACATTATTACCTTAATAAGGCCGCCACTTACTGAACCAGTTACCTCCATTTCATGTAATTTTTTTTCTATTTCTAACATTTTTCTCTGCATTTGTTGAGCTTGTTGAAGCAATCCTCCCATATTTTTCATAAACTTTCTCCTATGTTATATTTATTGTTTCAATATTTTACCTTCTGGAAAAATATCTAATATCTTTCTAATATCGTCACCTATTTCTTCTTTATCATTAACATCCAAATTGATAGAATTTTTTCTATCTTTTACAATATCTACGACCTCTTCTAAACTTGGTAATTTACAAGTATATGCCAACCTAACAACTAAAATTTCTAAAGCTTCTATAGGATGGTTAACTTTGTGCATTTCTTCTTTACCTGTTATTAGCATCTGCCATATCTGATTTAAAAAAGGCAAATTACATTTTTCTAAAATTAGCTTTAGCATATCCTCATCATAGTAATCATCTAATTTTTTTTCTTTTTTTACAGTATATAAAATTAAATTATAATTTAATCTTAATAAATCTTCTATGATTTGTTTTGGTTCAGCGCCATTTTGATATAATTCTTTAGTCTTTTCTAAAGAAATTTTCATTTTTCCGCTAATAATTTGATAAAATAAACCTAATAATGTTTGATTATTTGTTATGCCAACAGTTTGATAAACTTGCTCTAAATCAATTAAATTATCTTCAGAGCCTAATAAACATTGATCTAGTATAGTTAAACTATCCCTAATAGAACCTCCTGAACATCTAGCAATAATATTTATCACTTTTTGTGATGTCTGTATGCCTTCTAAATTAATAATCTCTTTTAAAAATAAGCTAATATCTTCAACTAAAACTCTTTTTAAATCATACCTTTGACATCTGGATACTATGGTAATAGGTATTTTATTTAATTCAGTAGTACAAAAAATAAATTTCACATAACTTGGTGGTTCTTCTATTGTTTTAAGCAAAGCATTAAAAGCAGAATTTGATAGCATATGAACTTCGTCTATTATAAAAACTTTAAAAGAACCTTTTGCAGGTCTATACTTCAACGAACTAATAATTTCTCTAACATCATCAACTCCTGTGTGGGACGCGGCATCAATTTCTAGAACGTCTTCGTACCTATCATTTAATATCTGCAAACAATTATTACAACTACCACAAGGATTAGCTGTAGGACTTTTTTCTTTTTCACAATTTAAACCCATTGCTATTATTCTTGCTATTGTAGTTTTTCCAACCCCTCTTATTCCAGTAAATATGAATGCATGAGCTATTTTATTTAGAACAAACGCATTATTTAAGGCTTTTGTAGAGAAACCTTGTCCTATTACATCCTTTAGTTTTTTAGGTCTATATTTTCTAGATAATACTTTATAATCAGCCATAATTTTCCTTTAGGAAGGTAAGTCGACCTACACATAAATATTACAGCTGCTTCTTTTCAGACCTGACTGGATTTATAATTATATATACCCAACTAAACCTTCCAAAATTTATAATATCATGTAAATTAATTTAATAATAGTTAGTAATAGCGATGAAATATCTAAATCTTTTTTCTATAAAT
>NZFJ01000034.1 GCA_002690625.1 Rickettsiales bacterium | reverse complement strand
ATTTAATAATATAAAACCACAATTTGATTTATCTCAAATTAATAATGTCAAAATAAAAGATAATGAAAAAGATTTAAAAGCTGTAGCAGAAGAATTTGAGTCTTTATTTATAAACGAAATGCTAAAAAGAGCTCACTCTGCTAAATTAGCTAAAACTATTTTAACCAGTGATGCAGAAGACACATATACTTCTTTATTAAATCAGGAAAGATCAAAAACATTAGCTAAAAGTCACAACTTTGGGATTGCTGAGGCATTAGTTAAACAGTTTACAAAAAACCCAAAAGCTTCAGACATTTCATTTAAAAAAAAAATAAGTGATTAATTATGGGAAGTCTTTTTGAAATAGCTAAAAGCGGTATTCAGGCTTACAGACAAGCTTTATCTGTAACCGGTCAAAATATTGCTAATGTAAATACTGAAGGTTATTCAAAAAGAGATGTTAATTTAGAAGAATTAGGGGGTATTCAAGGTGGTGTCACGGATGTATCTGATCAAACAGGGCTAGGTGTTAGAGTAGATGAAATTAGGAGATCATTTAATGCTTATGTAAATGAGAGATTAAGAAATTCTCATTCTGGATTTGAACAGTTAAATCAATTTTCAAAAGAAGTTTCTTTATTAGAAAATACTTTATTACCTACAGGAAGTGATTTAAGTACTTTTATTGGAGAATTTTTTAGTTCACTTCAAGAGTTAGCAGCTTCTCCGGAAGATAGTGCTCCTAGAGTTGTTTCTTTTGAAAAAGGAAAGGATGTAGCTAATGCATTTAATGATTACTCTGAAAGACTTAAAACTGCTCAAAGAGGATCGTTTTCTCAGGCAAAAATATCTATAGATAGCATAAATATTTTATCAAAACAAATTTCAGATGTTAATGCTAAATTAAAAAGTGCTGGTGCTACTACTTCTCCAAACGATTTATTAGATACAAGAGATCTTTTGATGAAAGAATTATCAAAAGAAATAGAATATACAACAGAATATGGTACGAGAGGAGAAGTATCAATTAGGTTAGGAAATTCAGGACAGGGTCCAATAATTGTATCCCCAAATAAATCATTTAATTTGCGAGCAAAGGTAACGGAAAATTCTGATTTTAGATATTCATTTGAAACAACAGTAAATAGTATTAGTATTTTTATTGTTGAAGGCACTGATGAAACAACTACAACACAGATAACAGGAGGAAAGTTAGCAGGCTTAGTAAATTATTATGCTTATTTACAAGAGGTAAAATCACAAATTGATGATATTGCTTTTAGAGTAGCAAAAGATTTTAATGCAGTTCAAAAAAATGGAAAAGATTTAACAGGAAAAATTGGTAACGACATGTTTTTAGTAGGCTTACCAAAAATAGAAAAAAGTTTGATTGAAGGTTCCACATTAGATGTAAAAATAGATCAATTAGAATCTGTATCTAATCTCAAAGGAAATATAGAACTTAATTTTGACGGCTCAAAATGGAGAGATAAAAATAATAATTCTTATATAGGAAACAGTTTTAATATAAATGGACTGGCAATAACTTTAAATGGACAAGCTAAAAAAGGAGATATTTTTACTATTCTTCCAAACAATGACTTGTCTAGCTCTCTAAAGTTTAATTTGAAAAGTGGAAGTGAATTTGCTGCATCAGCATTTAAACTAGCTGAAAGTGGAACAAAAAATTTGGGTACAGGAGAACTTACTATAGAAGGCAGTTATCAAGATCCTCCTCTAGAGATATCTAATTTAGAAAATATATTTGTTAATAGTGAAAACACATTATTAGCAACAAGCTTTTTAAAAAATGGAGCAGTAGCTTCAATAGGAAAAAATATTAAAGAAGTTAATTTAAGATCATATTCTCTTCAGCCTCAAGTAAGTTTTGTAATTTCTGATGATCAGGCAAAAACTATTAATTCATTTGATCTTGCATTAGCAAATGGTAATACTGTATCTATAACATTTAATAGCTCTGATCTAGGACATACAGTAACAGAAGTAAAGGATTTAGCCGATATTTTAAACTCAGGAGTAACTCCTGGCGGAAATAGTTTTTCTTTTTCAAGTTACGGATTAATTGCTTCCGGAGGCGATGGAGCACTAACAATTGCTAGTAATGATCAAAGCTTTACTTCATCTTCTATATCAACAAGATCATCTGGTACATTAACCGGAATAGTAAAAAACCCTACATCTAGTGAGTTAATCTCTACTGATATTAATATTTTTACAAGAGAAGGTAAACATATAGCTGGAACTCCATTAAAGTTAGAAGAGTATTCTGCGTTAATTAATAAAAAGAATGGTTTCCTGAGTGATGCAGTTTATAATGCAGAATATATCAACCAAGATTATAGAAATATGGATATTACTAGAGGATCAGAAAATTCAGATTTCTCATTTTATACTGGACACTCAGCTTCAAGGTCAGCAAATCCAATTGTGGCTCAAACGCTAAGTATTGATACTTTTAATGATGGAATAGTAGATAAAACCTTAACAATTCCAGTTAGTTCTTCTTCAGCTTTTACATTAAAAGAATTTAAAGAGAATGCTTCTAAAACAGGAATAATAGCCGAAGCAGTTACTAGAGTGATGCTAGACCCTATAGAAGATATTACTATTAGTGGAACTATATCAATGTCTCTATCTTCTGGAGTAAAAGATCCTGTATCTATATCAGCTACAATATTACCTAATGATATGACTAATTTTGTAACTGAAATTAATAAGGTTTCAGAAATTACAGGTGTTAAAGCAATTTTATTTACAGACAAAAAAAGGGTTATATTAGAAAATATTGATGGAGAAGATATTAAAATTTCTGAATTTTCTGCTCCAGGTTCAACACAAACTACTGCTACTGTATTAAATCAAATTTATGCTTCAACATCTTCTTCAATTACTCTAGGATCAACATCATCTAACAATTCTGCTGTTTTTACAGGTACTATAAAATTACATTCACCAGTAGATTTTTCAATTACAAGTACTAGTGGGTCTTCAAAGCTTTCAGGTAATGCTAGCATTACTGGTTTTGATAATGGTTATGGTAAGTGGACTTGGTCTGAAACTGGTGAACAGGTAACTATAGAAAATATTAATTTTGGATCAGCCAATGAGTCAATTGTATCTAATGATGGAAAATATGCATCCAAACCAATTGGCGCATATCATTTTCAATTACCAGCAATTGATGGTAGCTCAACTTTTACATTTACTGTAAAAACAGACGATTTAGAAACTAATAATCCCTATCAAGTAAACAAGGAAGCAGTAAATCTATTAAGAGCAGATTCTCCAGATATAAGAATGGTAGGAAATGTTATTAATACTTTACCTGCTAACGGGACTACTTTGACATTAGATTTTGAAGGAAATACTTATAAATTAAAAACTCTTGGTACTGATATTATAATAGAAGGTGGGGAAAAGGACAGACTTAAGGCTTTTTTTACTCCAGTCTCAGGATGGAGCGGTAATACAGCAACAGAGATAACTTCTGGAAACTCTTTAGTAATTTCAAGCGGAAACACTTTTGCTGTTTCAGTAGATGGGACTGCTTCTGGAACAATCACTCTTCCAGCAACTACTTATTCCTCTAATGCTGCTGTAGCCTCTGCACTTCAAACCGCAATCAATGCTGACACAACTTTAAGTAATGCTGGAAAATCGGTAAGTGTAAAATGGACTGGTAAAAACTATGAATTTGTATCTAATACAGGCAGACAAACATACGATATTAGTGACAGTACAGTAGCAAGCGTAGAAATAACAACTATTGATTCTACAATAGAGAATAATTTAAAATTGAGTACTTCAAATGGAGCTACTTCATCAATTAATGGATATCAATTAGGTATAGTAGGTGAAGGATCTATTTCAGCTAGTCAGATAACATTTCCGAGTAATACACAAAATAATGTTTCTAAAACCAGTTTAGGCTTAGATACAGGGACTAAGAATATTGAAGGAAAAGCAGTAAGTAATAATCCTACAAATAGAAATTACTTTGATATAAATGTTAAAACAGGCTCTTGGACTGGTGGAACAGTTTCAGATTTAAGTTCAGCTTCTATAACGCTTTCGGGGACAAATACAATTGCATTAAAAGTTGATGATATTGCATCAGGAACAATTACAGTACCTAACGCTACTTACAGTACAAATGCCAACTTTGCAGCTGAGTTAGAAGAAGCAATTAATAATGACAGTACATTATTAGCGGCAGGGAAGTCTGTAAGTGTATTATACCAAGGAACAAGTGGAGGATATCAGATTGTTTCACATAATTCTAGTTCTTCAGCTTCAATAGAAGTAACCTCAGTTACTACGGCTTTGGAAACTCATGCAAAACTTACTACTACAAATGGTGGAGCAAAGTCTGATTCAAGTAAATATAGAGTTAAATATACAGATGCTGCTTGGTTAGGAGGCACGGCAACAGTTGTAACTTCTGCATCTACTCTTGCTACCCCTTCAAGTGGAAATACATTTCAGGTTAAGATAGATGGAACAGCTTCTGGAAGCTTAGCTCTTCCTAATGCTACATATACTTCAAATGTAGATATTGCTAAAGCATTAGAAACAGCAATTAATGGGGCTTCAGGTATATCAGGAGTTGAAGTTAAGTGGACAGGAAGTGCTTATAAAATTATTTCTACAGGGACAAGTTCTCAAGATGTAGAAGTAACTGCAGTTGATTCTGCAATAGAAGCTAATTTAAAATTAACATCGGCTAATGGAGGAGCAGAAAATGATTATTCCTTCGATTTATATGATCCTACTGGTACTGGAAGTAGAAGAGCTATATTCTTAAATGATGTAAACTTTCAGTGGAATTCAACCGATAAGAATATTTCAATATCCAGAAAATTAGATACTTCACCACTACACGAAGTATCTTTTGTTTCAGATGCAACTAACAATGAAAAATTTGGTATTAAGTATTATCCTCATAACGTAGCGTTAGATGGTTCAAATATAATCATTACAAGTGGTAATGGAAAACCGGTTTCTGCCACTTTTAATGGTGTAGACAATAAAAATACTGTTGGCGAATTTATCACTTTAAAAAACTTACCACCAGAAGAATTAATTTTAGTATTAAACGGAAATGGAGCAGCTAGAAGAATATCTGCTTCATATGAAACACAGGCTATACAAGAAGATGATGTAGGTCAAAACTTTTTATTTTCTATTGATAGTACTAATGAAAAATTAATTCATGTTGTAGATGCAGATACGGGTCATAATTTAGCCAATAGAACTCTTAACGATACAGGTCGTTTTAAAGTTGGAGGTTATAGTCTTAAATTATCTGGAACTGCAAAGGTAAAAGACAGTTTTACAATAACTGACAATCTCGGTGGTGTAGGAGATGGAAGAAATATTCATAATATGCTTAAACTTCAAGATGACGAATTAGCTAAAGACGGTAAAGGAAATTTTCAAACTCTTTTTTCTGAAATTGTATCATCTGTAGGTGCAACAGTACAAAGCTCAAAATTAAATTTACAATCTGCAGAAATGATTAAAGATGCTGCAGAAAATGCTGCATCAGAGCTAAGTGGAGTAAATATGGATGATGAGGCTGCACAATTAATAGAATATCAACAAGCTTATCAAGCTTCGGCACGAGTTTTGCAAACTGCAAGAGAACTATTTGATACACTTATAGACAGGATTTAGTATAAATGAAAATAAGTACGAAATTATTTAATCAACAACAGGTTAGTACTTTTGGAAAACTAACAGAGAATATACAAAACCTTCAATCTAAAATCTCCTCTGGAAAAAACTTTGTATCTGCTTCTGATGATCCAGTTGCAGCAGCAGAAATGTCTGGTTTAAATACTGTAAAAGAAAGATTTAATCAGTATTCTAAGAATGCTATGTCAGGAATTAATCGTTTAAACATTGCAGATGCATCCTTGCAATCTGTAACTAATTTAATGGTAAGAGCAAGAGAACTTGCAATACAAGCCGCTAACGATACTTATGGAGCTATTGATAGAGAAGCAATGGCTATTGAATTAGAAGAAATGAAAAAAGAAATGTTTTCAGTGGCTAATGCAGTTGATAGTACAGGAGCTTTTATTTTTGGAGGATACCATACTAAAAGTCAGCCATTTGAAGAAAACGAAAATAATAGAATAGAGTATAATGGAGATAGGGGTACAAATTCAGTTGCAGTATCAGAAACTAGAACAGTAGGCACTACTTTAGATGGGGGTAGTGTTTTTATGAATGTGGTAAATAATGAAGAAGTTACTCCTATGTTTGAAGTATTAGAAGATATAATTTATTCAATTAGGACAGCTAACGAAAGTGTAGTTGAAGCTAAAGCTGTAGGAAAAGCTACTTTACAATTAGAAAATGGAAATCCAGGAAACTTTTCTTTTACACTCAGCGATAGTTCTGGTTCAGCCAATATATCTGTAGATTTACCAAGCAGTGATATTTCAGCTATTGTTACAGCGATAAACTCAGCAGGATTAACTATTACTGCAAGTTTGTCAGGCTCAACTATTACGCTCACTGACTCTGCAAATGGTCCTATAACAATTTCAGATTTACAAGTAGAAGGAATTACAAAAGCTGAGAAAACTCCAAAATCTTATTTAACATTCAATGCAATAGACGGAAGTGGAAATTCTTTAGCTAAAGAACAAAGACTCTATGATAAAAATCAAAGTGTTCAAAATAGACTAGATGATATTAAAATAGTACAAGAACATATAGCTAATCAAAGAGCAATTATTGGAGCTAGAACTAGTTCATTGGAAAGACATCAGGATTTAATAGCTGAAAGAACTATAGCTATTGAAAAAGATATGTCTGATATATCTGATGCTGATTTAGCTGAGTTAGTTACACAGCTTCAGGCTCAAATTACTGGGTTGCAAGCTTCACAGCAGGCATTTGTTAAAATATCCGATTTAAATTTATTTCAATTTATTAGATAAAAAATATGAAGTTAATTTTTAAAAACATGTAAGATTTTTTATTATTTAAGGCAAGATATTCATATGACCTCTTATCTTAAAACTACTGATAACATTAATCAATTGCTTCAAAAAGGATTTTTGTATCATCAAGATGGCCAATTTAATAAAGCACAAAAAATTTATAATAAGGTTCTTCATGAAAATTCAAAAAACTTTAATGCGCTACAATTAAATGCAACTTTATTATTCCAAAATAAAAAATATAAAGAAGCTTTAAGTATTTATGAGCTAGCTTTAGATGTTAACTCAAATTTTGCTCCATTATATAAAAACTATGCTGCTGTCCTTAAAGAATTAAAATTGTATGATCAAGCTATTAAAAGTTACAATAAAGCCATTGAATTAAAACCTGACTATACAGAAGTGTATGTTAGCCGTGGTAATTTATTTAAAGAGCTAAACTTTTTTTATCAGGCACTTAATAGTTATGATAAGGCTATTAAACTCGAACCAAGTGTTGCTATGTTATACAACAATCGGGGAATAGTGCTTAAAAAATTAAATTTATTTATTGAGTCACTTACTAGCTATGATAAAGCTATTGAACTTAGACCAGATTATGCGATAGCATATAAAAACCGTGGAATAGTACTACATGAATTAAGAAGATTTGATGATGCACTTAAAAGTTATGATAAAGCTATTCAGCTTAAACCAGATTATGCAAGCGCATATAACTATCGTGGGGTTACACTTCTTTACTTAAAACGGTTTAAAGAGGCATTAAGAAGTTATGACAAAGCAATTCATTTAGAGCCAAATTATGCAGATTTCATTTTAACTAAGGCTTTTCTAAAATTATTACTAGGAGAATATTCGGAAGGCTGGAAACTTTATGAATTTAGAAAAAAAAAAGAGGTTTTAAAAAATAACTATTTTCTAGACTCAAAAGTATTAAAATATGGAACTTCTTCAATTAAGGGAAAAAGTATTTTAATATATTCTGAACAAGGTTTAGGAGATACTTTTCAATTTTGTCGTTATTTGTCTTTGTTGAAGAAACTGAAGCCAAAAAAAATTATATTATATTTAGACAAACCTCTGATTGCTTTATTTTCAGAATTTTATAATGAATTTAAAATATTAGAAAAAGGACAAAAAATACCGAAAAATATAGACTATTACTGTTCATTACTAAGTTTACCACTTCTTTTTAAAACTACTTTAAATAGTGTACCAAAAAAAATACCGTATTTATCATATAATCATGATAAATTTTTAAATTGGAAATACCAATTAGGAAAAAAAAATGCAACCAGAATAGGATTAGTTTGGGCAGGTTCTAACGCTCATAAAGATGATCGTAATCGCAGTTTATCGTTAAACAAATTTTCATCT
>NZFJ01000033.1 GCA_002690625.1 Rickettsiales bacterium | reverse complement strand
TATTTTAAAAATTTTAATTTTATTTATAATAACTGTATGGATGATTCGGTTATAAAAGTATTAAGAAGAAATGGTTCTTGGCAAAAGTCAATTAACAATCAAGAAAAAAAAAGGACATTTAATTCTAAAGTTAATGATTTTTCATTAGACGAAAACTTTGGAGTTTTAGCAGAAGAAATTAAAAAAAGGATGAAAAATAAATCCTTAAAAAAAAGTGACGAACATAGCAAAGCAGAAGATCAATATCAAACTGAAGAATTAGAAATAATCAAAGAAAAAAATCATAATGATAACATTAAAAAAAAACTACTACCTTTTCTCAAAGAAATTGATCTTTTAATAGATGAAAGAGATATTAATAAAAAAAAGATAGAGATGATAGATGCAAAATTAGATGCTGTAAAAAAGCAAATAAATATTTTTAAACATGATTATGAAAAAAGCATACGCAAGCTTCAAGAAAATATTAACCTTTTTGATGAGAGTATCGATGTGATTAATAGTGTGAAGGGAGATAATAATGACGGCTAGTAGAGGAAAAATATTAACTTTTGCCAATCCAAAGGGAGGAGTAGGTAAAAGTACTTTAAGTTGTTTAATAACTGCAATGCTTAAATGGTCTAATAAACATGATAGCATCCAATTAATTGATGCTGATAAACAGGGAAGTTCTGTTAGTTTATTACAAAGAATTTGTAAAGATGTACCATGTAGTCATTATCCCATATCGTATGAATATGATAAATTGAATTTAATTCTACTAAGTCAATTAATGGAAAATACTAGAATGAAGAAAGGTAACATTTTAGTAATAGACACTCCAGCACGTCCTGGGCAAGAAGGAATTGAATTATTTACTAAGTCTCACGCTGTTATTGTTCCTGTTTCTAATACTATGGCTGAATTACCTCCAACATTAGCTTTTGTTAAAAAGATAGATAAATTAAAAGAAAGGTTTAAAAAAATTCACCCACACATTGTTATTATTCCTAATAAAATACATTCTAACAGGAAACATATGGACGATTTTGTATCTTACTTTGATAATATGGACGTAGTAATTGGACCAGCTATACATGATAGCTCCTTCATGAGAAAGGTTTATGTAAAAAATTATGAGCCTAATAAAATAGAAAAAGAAACTATTTTCTCAGATTTGATAAAAGTAATGGAATTTTTAAACAAATATGTAATGGAAGAAGAATTAGATGAAATATATAGAATTGATCAAAAATATGAAAGAAATCCTAATCTAAGTATAATAAAATAATTTATATTATAGTTATGTCTGTCTAATTATTTATAAAACAGACTTATAATCCAAAAAAAATACCATATTATAGTAATCTATTAAGAAGATACAAACGTATACTTGATATATATAATTTATGGTATTACAATGACACTGCAGCAAAATATTATTAAGAAAAATTCTGTAATGAAAATTAACAATCTATCAAAAGTTGAAAACGAATTTACACCTGAAGAGCAATTATCTAATTGTCTATCCGAAATTGCTTTACATCAGGATAAATCTGCTTTTAACACGATTTTTAATTATTTTGCTCCTAGATTAAAAAGTTATTTAATTAAAGTCGGGTCCACGGAAACACAAGCAGAAGGTGTGATTCAAGAGGTTATGATAGCAGTATGGACAAAAGCATCTAGTTATGATCATAATAAGTCTTCTGTCGGTACTTGGGTATATACAATAGCTCGTAACAAAAGAATAGATAAAATAAGAAAAGATAAAAGACATTACTTATCTGAAAGTGATGAGGGTTTGGAAATTCCTGTTCAATCTACCCAAGAAAATGAAATTTTTAGTTCTGAAGTTTCCGCAAGTTTAAAAAAACAAATTGAAAATTTGCCCGAAGATCAAGGCAAACTGCTAAAAATGTCTTACTTTTATGATAAAACTCATGCTGATATTTCAGAAGAGCTTAGCATACCGTTAGGTACAGTTAAATCAAGAATTAGATTAGCACTTACTAAGATGAGACATTTAGTGGAGTTAAACTAATGACACATTTTAGTATTAAACAACATCCTAGTTATGACATGTTACTTAACCATGCTATGGGCAAAACATCAGAAGCTGAATCTTTAATAATTTCTTGTCATTTAGCATATTGTAAGGATTGTAAAGCTGAAATGGATAAAATTGAAAAGATTGGTGGTTATTATTTACATAATCATGAGCAGCTAAAAGTTAGTAAAAATTTGTGGGAAGATGTCTTAAAAAAAGTTGATGGAGTTGAGCAAGTTCAAAAACAGAACAGTTATATATCATCTAATATAGAAAGTAATTTAACTGATAAGGAAATTAATATACCTTCTTTTTTGTCTGAATATTTAGGAGGTAAAAGTAGTACTAATCAGTGGAAATTAACAATTAATAACGTTAGATATATTGATATAGAATTTGAGAATAAAAAATTAAAAGGAAAGTTATTAGAAATACCGGCTGGAAAATCTATGCCAAAACATGGCCATGAAGCACATGAAGCAACTCTAGTACTTCATGGAGGTTATAGTGATGAAAAAGGAGATTATAATAAAGGCGATTTAGTAGTAGCAGGTAGTGATGAAGTTCATAGTCCGGTTTCCTCAGATGTTACAGGATGTATATGCTTGGTAGTATATTCAGGCTCATTAAAGTTTAAAGGTATACTAGGTTCTTTATTAAATTTATCAAAATTTTAGTATGTCTAAATCAATTTTTATTACTGGTGCTTCAAAAGGCATTGGTAGAGAAGTTGCTAAAGAGTTTTCTAAGAACGGTTATAAGGTTATAACTTGCGCTAGAAATATTAATTCTCTTAAAGAATTGTCTAAGGAAGCCAAAAAGAAAAAATTATGCGATATTTCATATTATAAAACAGACATATCAAATAAAAATAATGTTACTAATACCATAAAACGCTTAGTAAACGAACATGGAGTTCCAGATTTAATTTTTTTAAATGCTGGAACCAACAACCCTAACTCAAAAAAAATATTCTCTTTAAAAGAAGTTAGAAATATTTTTGAAGTAAACTTTTTTGGAACTTTAAATTGCATAGAAGCAATATTACCTCATTTAAAGAAAAATAAAAAAAATGTTCAGATTATAATAATGGCTTCTGTTGCAGGTTATAGAGGACTACCATATTCGGCAGCTTATTGTTCTTCAAAGTCTGCATTAATTAATTTTGCAGAATCTATAGTTCATCAATGTGAGGCGCAAAAAATTAAATTAAGAATTGTTAATCCTGGATTTATAAAAACACCACTAACTGATAAAAATAACTTTAAAATGCCAATGATAATTTCTGCAAACAAAGCAGCTATCATACTATATAACAAGATAGTAAAAACTAATAATTTTGAAATAGTTCTACCAAGTTTTTTTTGTTATTTGATGAAGCTTTTAAGAATTATGCCATACTTTATATACTTGCGATTAACGAAATTAATATTGAAAAAATTATAACTTTTTATATAACATTATACTTTCAGCTATTACTATACCAAATTTATATATTTTAGTTTTGTTAATCAGATATATTTCATCTATCTGATACATATAATCTTGAACACTTACTATAAACTTTATAGCCTTGTAATTAGTTTTAAATTTATAGTTCATCATTAGATAATTACTTTCTGACTTAACTATTACATTCCCAATAACATTCTTTTCCTTGCCTAGATAATAATTATTATTAACCTTTTCAAAAACCCATTTTCTTAAAATCTTATCTTCATTGTCTTGATAATCTTCCTTTAAAGTCAAAATGTTTTTAGAATAAGTTCCATAGAATTTAATTTTTGCATTTTTTATTCTTTTTTTAGGATAAAAAAATATCATATGACCAAGTGCTTCTATTTCTCCTGAAAAATAGTGTGCAAAAGATAAACTTGGAAATTTTATTTTTTTAATCATATTTATTTTTTTTCTCAAGTAAAAATTGGCTTACATCTAGTGCTCCATTTTTAAACCCTATTTCACAGTAGCTCAAATAATATTCCCATAATCTTTTAAAATTATTATCAAAACCTAATTTTTCAATTTTAAGCCAGTTTTTAAAAAAATTAGACTTCCATATTGATAAAGTTTTAGCATAGTCATTTCCAAAACTTTTTGATTCAGAAAATATTAGATTATTTCTTAATGCAAGATCTTTTAATGCTTTTTTTGTAGGCAACATTCCACCAGGAAATATATATTTTTGTATAAAGTCTTGTCTATGAATATAATACTTATAATCTATCTCTGAAATGGTTATAATTTGAAGACCTATCTTTCCATTAGCAGTAATTAGATTATTTAGAGATTTAAAAAAAATATTCCAATTTTTTCTTCCAACAGCTTCAAACATTTCAATAGAAATTATTCTATCATATTTTTTACTTACGTTTCTGTAGTCTTTATACTGTACTTTAGAAATATTTTCTTTTTTTATATAACCGTATTGCTTTTTTGATATCGTAATACCTGTTATAGAGGATTTAATATTACTATTTACATACTTTAAAAAACCTCCCCAACCACAACCTATTTCTAGTATATTTGTTTTTTTATTAATATTAGTTGATTTTATTAAGCTTTGGTACTTATTATATTGTGCTTCCTCGAGGTTATTACTATTATTAAAAATTCCGCTAGAATAAGTCATGCTTTTATCTAACCATAATTTGTAAAATGTATTTCCTAAATCATAGTGGAACCCAATCTGCTTTTTACTCTTTGTAATTGTATTTGTATTTATTAAATTCTTAGTAAAACTATATAATAAGGAAAAAAAATTAAAAAATGAGAGTGATTTAAATAATTCTTTATTTTTTTCTCCATATTCTAACAAAGCATTTAGATTTTTAGTATGCCAGTATCCTTTAGAATAACTATATCCTAAATAAGGCAGTCCAAAGAAAAGAAGTTTCAATAAAAAAGTATTACTATTGATACTGATTTCCAAATAATTTTTATTTTTTCCTAAAATAAGTTTTTTTTTGTTAGGAAATATAATAATGAGATCATTATTAGCTTTGTTATCAATTCTTTTATTTAAATAAAAAAATATTAATTTATAAAATAACCACATTAGTCTTTTTCGCTATATTTCAAATAGTTTGGTTCTTTAACTTTAGGACAACTAAAGTATTTTAAACCTTTTAAATATAATATAATAGCTTCGAAATGAATTCCTACTATAATTTTTAAGGTCATAAAAGGAATCTTTAAAAAATATATTATTAAATTTTTACCATTTAAGGCTTTTTTAACGCCTGTAAAGGAAGCTATAAAATATTCTTTCTTTGATTTGTATTTAATGAAAATACTTAACCTTTTCTCTTTTAGAAAACTTTTAAAGTTATAAGTACCGTCCATGCTTATAAACGGAGAAACATGAAATTTTTTTTTTATTATTTTTTCATGATTTTTTATATCAAAAGTATTTTTGACTATATAAAAAAATCTTTGCTTAAAGGTGTTATTTACTTCATATATTTGAACTATGATATTATTATTATCATCTACACACGTATAAATTGATAAAGGGTTAAAAACATAGCCTAATATTCTTGGATATGTTAGTAAAAAAACATTTTTAATTTTTCTTTGTATACCATTCTTTTTTAATAATTTTCTTATCCAAACATCTAGATTTTTACAATCTTTAGAGCCATGATCTTTAGTGTAAAAAGAAAAGAAATTAAATTTATCTAAAGACAAGAAAGGAATATTTTTAAAAGCAGACTTAATATTAGTTATATCTATATGTAAGTATAAAACCTTGTATTTAAACATATGATTTTTAGGTGATTTTCTAGCATGGAATACTCTCCCATAATATAGACAATTATTTATGTTATTATATTTTTTCATATAAATTATAATCCACCTCAAAAAAATTTTTAAGATTAACAGCTGATTTCACGCCATCTTCGTGAAACCCATATCCTAACCATGCACCTATATAAAATGTATTATTTTTTGATTGAATAGATGATATATCAGTTGATATATTAAGGTTTTCTGAATTAAAAATAGGATGTTTAAATTTTATAATTTTTAATATCTTATTTTTATCAGGTATATTTTCATTTTTTGCATTTAAGGTAACTAATAAAGGAATGTCAGTGTAAATATTTTGTAATTTATTAATCCAATAAGTAACACAAATATTATTATTGAGGGTATTTTTTGCTTTATTCTTAGTATAACTTTGAATTACATTCCAAGATGACCAGGTGCTTTTACTTGAAGGCATTAACTTTTGATCCTGATGAATATATATTTTATTTGCTTCATATTTGCATTTAGAAAAAATTTTATTTTCTATTTCTGTTGGTTTTTCTAAAATATTAAGTATTTCATCTGAATGAATAGCTAAAATTACTTTATCAAAAGTTTTTTTATGATTTTTAAAAATTAAAGTAATATTTTCTTTGTTTCTTCTAACCTTCATAACTTTCTCATTTAATAATACTTTTCCTTTAATTTCTTTTGTTATAGCATTTACATAGTTTTTACTTCCTCCATCAATAGTTTTCCAAATAGGTTTATTAAAAAAACTTAATAATCCATGATTATGAAAGAAAATTAAGATAGTTTTGATTGGCATATCCATTACTTTTTTATTTGAAATAGACCATATAGCACCACACATTGGCAAAAAATGGTCAAATACAAATGAATTATTGAAGTTATTAATTTCAATAAACTGTTTAACAGAAATATTGTTGTAAGACTTTTTAGAATTAATTATTTTATTAGAAACTACAAAAAATCTTTTTATTTCTTTTATCATAGACCAGAAATTTATATTAAATATATTTTTTAAATTATTTGTAGAAGATAAAATACCAGTGCTACCATATTCAAAATTTTTCATTTTATTGCTTACTGAAAAAGACATATTACTATTAATAGTTTTTACTTTTAATTTAGATAAAATATTTGAGAATAAAGGATAATTACGATTATTATAAACTAAAAAACCCACATCAAAATTAATATTCTTTATTCTGTTTTTATACGAAATTTTTTTATTTAGTGTTAGGGCGTGGCCTCCTAGATAGTTATTAGCTTCGTATAGACACACATTATATCTCTTAGATAGTAACATAGCAGCTGTAAGGCCAGATATACCTGCACCAATTATAGCAATATTTGTTTTATCTTTATATAATTTATTTTTTAGCATATTAATTATATGTATGTTTTTTTTTAAAAAGCCTTTTTTTATGAAATATTATAAAACTAAAGAACTATTTATTTTAATATTATTATCTTTAACTCTATTTTTTTCCAGTATAAATTCACTTCCAGTTCTTGATAGAGATGAGGCAAGGTATGCACAATCCTCTAAGCAAATGATAGAAAAAAATAATTATTTATCTATAAAATTTCAGGATGAATACCGTAGCAAGAAACCTATAGGAATATATTGGTTGCAAGCAACTTCTGTAAGGCTTTTAGCTACAATTAAACAAAAAACTACTACACAATATGAAGTAACAAAAGATTCTATATGGAAATATCGCATAATTTCCTCTATAGCTGCATTGTTAAGTATAATACTTTTATACAAGTTAGGGTCAAGAGTTTTTGGAAATATAGAATCTTTTTATGGTGCTATTATAATGAGTTGTAGCCTTTTGTTTATTGCTGAGGCACATATCGCAAAAACTGATTCAGTTTTGATAATGTTAACTATCATCGTTATGCTTTCATTAGCTAATTTTTATATAAAAAGAGATATTGAAAGTAATATATTTAATTTATTATGTTTATGGGTTGGATTAGGGATATCATTTCTAGTAAAAGGACCGATTCTTTTAATTATCTTTGCAATTACAGTTTTAATATTATACTTATTCAGTAAAGATAAAAAGTGGTTTTATAAGACCAAACCTATAATAGGAATATTAATTATAGCACTTATCTCATTACCTTGGTTTTTGTCTATTTCAGTTGAAGAACAAAAAAACTTTTTAAACGAATCTATTATAAATGATTTTTTTGGAAAGATAATTGAAGTAAAAGAAAATCATGGTGCATTTCCTGGATTCCACTTTTTGGGCCTCTGGATATTTTTCTTTCCTTTTTCTTTATTTCTATTACCAATCATTTATTATTTTAAAAAACATTACAAAGAAAAAAAAATATTTTTTTTAATAGCATGGATATTGCCTAACTTTCTGATAATGGAATTAATTCCAACAAAACTACCTCACTATGTATTACCTTTGTATCCAGCAATTTCTTTAGCTTTGGGAACTATCTTAAAGCACTACAAAATAAATAAGTACTTGTTTACTTTAAAATTTACTTACTTTGGCTATTTTATATACTTTTTAATAAGTAATTTTATTATATTTT
>NZFJ01000032.1 GCA_002690625.1 Rickettsiales bacterium | reverse complement strand
TCTTTTAAGTTAATTTTATTTAAATTTTTATTCATATAAATTAAGTTACAATTCTTTGTATAAATATCAATTAATTATTCACTTGATTTAATTTTAAGATAAATATTTAGTTCTTTTTTTACTTTAGACGCTAATAAATATACTCCAATTATATTAGCTAATGCCATTAAAAACATCATAGAATCTGATAAATCAATAACTGAATTAACACTAACACTTGATCCAAAAATTACAAATAAACAAAAAATTAGTTTGAAGATATTTTCATTGTTTTTATTTTTACCAAATATATAAGTCCAAGATTTTAATCCATAATAAGACCAGGATATCATAGTAGAAAAAGCAAATAGTATTGAAGCTATAGCCAATACATAAGGAAAGAAGAATATATCTTTTTCAAAAGCTTTAGAGGTTAACTCAATACCACTTAACTCGTTTGCATTTAAATGCATTCCCGTTATTATAATAACTAATGCTGTCATAGTACATATTATAACTGTATCTAAAAAAGGCTCTAATAATGATACAAATCCTTCCGTAACAGGATAATTAGTTTTGACTGCTGAATGAGCAATAGGTGCGGAACCTAAACCTGCTTCATTTGAAAATGCTGCTCTTCTAAAACCCTGAATTAATACTCCTACAAAACCTCCTGTAACTCCTTCTCCTGTAAAAGCCCCCTTTATTATTAAATTAATTGCTTCTCCTATAAGTGAACTATTTAAAATAATTATCGTTATTGCAGCTAATACATAAATAACAGCCATAAAAGGAACAAGTTTTTCTGTAACTCTTGCTATGCTCTTTATCCCACCAATTATTACAACTCCTAAAATAATTGCCATTACAAAACCATATAACCAAGCTTTATCAACAAAAAAAGAGTCCTGTCCTCCTGTTATATTTAAAAATTGCTGAAAAGATTGATTTGCTTGAAACATGTTTCCACCTCCAAGCGCTCCTCCTATACAACAAATAGAAAAGAAAATTGCTAAGTATTTACCTAAAGTTTCTAAACCTATTTCCTTTAGGCCTCTTGATAAATAATACATAGGGCCTCCTGATACAGTACCATCCTTATTTATCACTCTATACTTCACCCCAAGTGTACACTCACAAAATTTTAAAGACATTCCTAACAATCCAGCTAAGATCATCCAAAAAGTTGCTCCTGGGCCACCTAAGCTTACTGCAATAGCAACTCCTGCAATATTACCCAGACCTACTGTAGCTGCACAAGCAGTCCAGAAAGCTTGCCTATGACTTACTTCTCCAGGAGCTTTACTTTCTATATTTTTATTATTAATTATTTTTATTGCAGTTCCAAAGTGTCTTATATTCACAAACCCAAAATATACTGTACAGAAAACGGCAGCTATTATAAGCCATACGACTATAAGTGGAATGCTTATATTATCCGATATTTTAATAGAAAAGAAAACAATTGCCACTACCGTATCAGATATCGGTGAAATAATATCATTAATTTTTTCATCTATATCTAAAGCAAGTATATTTTCGCTTACGAGTATAATAGCGATAGTAATAAAAAAACTGCAAATACTTTTAATCATTATGCTACTTTCTTTATCAAATTCAGAGTCTTCCAAACTTTCTCTACAGAGTCAACAAAGTAATTTATCATTGCTGAATTATGTAAAGGCGTTGGCGTTACTCTCAGTCTTTCAGTTCCTCTAGGAACTGTAGGATAATTAATGGGCTGAACATAAATATTATACTTTTGTAATAATAAATCAGATGCTTTTTTACACATTTCAGGGTTGCCTACTAAAATTGGAATAATATGACTGTTATTTTTTATTACAGGTATATTAACTAGTGCTAATTTACGCTTTAACTCTGCGACTGACTTTTTTTGTTTTATTCTTTCTACATTACTATTTTTTAAATGTTTAACAGATTCTATAGCTCCCGCAGCTATTGAAGGTGGAATAGAAGTAGTAAAAATAAAACCCGAAGCAAAAGATCGAATAGTATCAACTAAATATTTGTTGCCTGAAATATAACCACCCATTACGCCATAGGCTTTTGCAAGTGTACCTTCTATAATATCTATTTCATCGCTCATGCCAATCTCTTGAGAAATTCCTCCTCCTTTATTACCATACATTCCTACAGCATGAACTTCATCTAAATATGATAAGGCTTTATACTTTTTAGCTATTTCAGCGATTTTTTCTACTGGAGCAATATCTCCATCCATTGAATAAACAGACTCAAATGCAATAATTTTAGGAATTTTTTTATCTATTTCTTCAATCTTTTTTTTTAAATCATCTATATCGTTATGCTTAAAAATAATTTTTTTGGCACCACTAGACCTTATCCCTTGGATCATAGATGAGTGATTTAACTCATCAGAAAAAACATAGCAATTAGGCAAAGTTCCCGCCAGAGTAGACAAAGTGGCTTCATTAGAAATATAACCCGATGTAAATAATAAAGCAGACTCTTTATTATGTAATTCAGCAAGTTCTTTTTCTAGTAGAACATGATAATGTGTTGTACCAGATATATTTCTAGTCCCTCCAGAGCCGGCTCCACATTTATCTAAAGCTTCTTTCATTGCATTTATGACGTTTGTATTTTGTCCCATTCCTAAATAATCATTACTACACCAAACAGTAACTTCTTCATTTTGGATAACATTATTTTTAAATCTAGTAGCTTTAGGGAAGTTTTGCACATTTCTTAAAATATCTATAAATATTCTATAACGCCCTTCTTGCTTAATTTTACTAATTACACTTTTAAAATATTTTTCATAATTCATACAAATACCAATTAAATCTAAAAATATTAATTTATAGAATAACCTCCGTCTACAAAAATAGTAGTGCCAGTAATGTAAGCTGCTTTTTCTGAAGACAAAAACATTATCGCTTCTGCTACTTCAGATGAAAGCCCATATCTTTTTAAAGGGATTCTATTTAAAACATTTTCTTGGTTATCTAATTCATTTATTATTTTTTTAGTAGTATTTCCTTTAATCCACCCAGGTGCAACACAATTAACTCTAACTTTATGTTCTGCCCAGCAAACTGCCATAGATTTAGTTAAAGATTCTACAGCACTTTTAGTTGCAGAATATGAAGGACAAGTAGGAAGTGCTAATTTCATATTAATTGATCCAATGTTAACAATATTACCTGAAGCAAGGGCTAATTTAGGTAAAAAGGTATGACATATTCTCATAAGTCCCATTAAGTTTACATTTACTACGTCAGCAAAATTTTCTATACGGTATTCTATTCCTCCTTTTAAAAGAACTGCATTATTTATCAAAATATCCAATTTATCTATTTTTTTATATAATTTTTCTATTGAGATATCATTTGTTAAATCTAGCTTTTCTATTTGAATATTTTTTTTTAAATCAAGACTAATAAATTTGTCATAACTTTTATTTGTTAAACAAGTTACATATACATTACTTCCTAATTCTTCAAACTTTTTAGCACATTGGAAACCTATACCTTCTACGCCCCCTGTTATTAATACATTTTTATTTTTAAAATTATTTTCCATTATGTTATTTAAAAACTTCTTTATTAATTAAGTTTTCTGTTTTTTTATATTTAAAAAAATTATATATATTTTGACATGCTAAATTAACCATTTTATTTCTAGTATTTAAAGAAGCACTTCCTGCATGGGGCATAAGTACAACATTATTCAATTTAAGTAACTTTTCATTAATTTTAGGTTCAAATTCAAATACATCCAAACCTGCTCCTGTTATAATTTTTTTCTCTAGTGCTTCAACTAAATCGTCTTCTTTTATTATTTGTCCTCTAGCTACATTAATTATATAGGAATCTTTTCTCATTAACGAAAAGGTATTTTTATTTATTAAATGTTTAGTATTTGTATTTAATGGCAATAATAGCACTAAATACTTTGATGTTTTTAAAATTTCTTCTAATTCAATATAGCGGGCATCATATTTTTTTTCTTCTTCTTCTAATAATCTATTTCTATTATGATAAAAAATTTTCATACCAAAAGCTTTTGCCATTAATGCAACTTTTTTTCCTATACTTCCCATACCAATTATTCCTAAATTTTCGTTATAAAGATCATCTCCTAAAAATAAGGGCCAAGAATTTTTTTTCCACTTACCTGCTTTAACATAGTTATTACCCTCACATATTTTTCTAGCTATTGAGATAATTAATCCTAAAGTAAATTCTGCTACAGTATTATTTAAGATATTAGGTGTGTTAAATACAGCTACGTTATTTTTATTAGCAGATTCAATATCTATGTTATCATATCCTACAGCAACATTAGATATAACTTTTAATATACCTTTGTTAGCTTCTATATAACTACTATTAACTAAATTACCCTGACATAAAATTCCATCGTAAGCGTTAGCTTTTTCTAATAATTCTGTTGGTGATAACACACTCTCATTTGCATCATGAATACTTATAGAAAAGTCTTTATTCAAAAACTTTTCTTGTATTGGATCAATTTTACAATGAACAAAAATTTTTTTCATTCTAATTGTAATTTATAGATTTATTTTTTCCAGGAAGTAACGAGTTGATTCTGTTCACCTAAGCCATCTATTCCTAATGTCATTACATCGCCTTTTTTTAAATAACGTGGCGGTTTCATACCCATCCCTACACCAGGTGGAGTTCCAGTAGCTATTATATCACCAGGATACAAAGTCATATAATGGCTCACATAAGAAACTAGCTCTTTGATATTAAAAACCATTGTTTTAGTATTGCCATCTTGCATCTTTATACCATTAAGCTTTAACCATATAGATAAATTTTGTGGTCTAGAGACTTCATCTTTAGTAACAAGCCAAGGTCCTACTGGACAAAAAGTATCACAACCTTTTCCTCGTGTCCATTGACCTGCAGCCGCATCAAGTTGATAAGCTCTTTCTGAGACATCATTAATTATTGTATAACCCGCTACACATTGCATAGCCTTAGTTTCTGAAACTGATCTAGCCTTATCTCCAATTACTATTCCTAATTCAACTTCCCAGTCGGAGCGTTTACTATCAACAAGTCTAGAAGCACTATTACCTTTTTTTGGTATAATTCCTTTAGGCAGCATTACTTCATCAAAAGGTCCACTTAAAGAAGATGTAGGTTTTAAAAACATAATAGGTTCTTTAGGCAGAGGGGCTCCTACCTCTTTAGCGTGATCAACATAATTCAGACCTATACAGACAATCTTACCTATATTGGAAATAGGAACACCTAGTCTTGGCTTCCCCTTAACTACATTAAGTTTTTTCATATTTACTCTTTGAACTAACTTTAAAGAGTTAGGATTTATAGTTTTACCATCAATATCTTTTAATTTTGTGGACAAATCTCTAATTTGTCCTTCATCGTCTATGATACCTGGTTTTTCTCTTCCTAGTTTTCCAAACCTTACTAGTTTCATAATACCTATCTCCAAATTTGATAATTTATATAAAATCTTTATATTACTTTAATAATTATAAAATAACAATTAACTTTAATAAGTTATAAAAATAATGATGAAACTAAATACTAAAATTATAAAAAAAAACTATAAAAATATCTTAAGTATAGCTGAAGAACTTAGAAAAGGAGAAATTGTAGCAATTCCAACAGAAACAGTTTATGGGCTGGCAGGAAGGTACGATAGAGATGAAACAATTAAAAAAATTTTTAAAATTAAAAAAAGACCTTTTAATAACCCTCTAATAATACATTATTGTAATTATCTACAAGCTTTAGACGATATTTATTACGATTCTAGAATAGAATTATTGGCAAAAAATTTTTGGCCTGGTCCTTTGACTATTATAGCAAAGAAAAAAAACTCTTCAATAAGCAGATTGGTTTCTTCAGATTTAAATACTTTAGCTATCAGAGTGCCATCTAATAAAACTACTTTGTCTATTTTAAAAAAACTTTTCATACCAGTAGCAGCTCCTAGTGCCAACAGATATGGAAAAATCAGTCCTACAAGTGCTCAAGATGTTTATGATGAATTAAGGGGTAAAATTAAGAAAATTATTGATTCTGGCCCTTGCAAAATAGGATTAGAGTCTACTGTTGTAGATCTAACATCAAAAAAAGCAAAAATATTGAGACAAGGTGGAATACCAGAAGAAAAAATAAAAAAAATAATTGAAGTCAAAAATATATTTGTTACTACTAAAGTTTTATCTCCAGGTTTATCAAAATCTCACTACAAACCCGACAAACCTATCAGAATAAACGCAATTAAACCAAGAAAAGGAGAAGCTTGGCTAGCATTTGGTAAAATACCTAAAAACTATAAAGGTATATCTATGTCATTAAGTAAAAAAAAATGCTTAAAAGAGAGTGCAAAAAATCTATATAAAATGTTAAGAAAACTTGATAAAACAGAAATAGCTTCTATTGCTGTACAAAAAATACCTTTTAAAGGGTTAGGTTTAGCAATTAATGATAGATTAAAGAAAGCAGCATACCAATACAATGATTAGTTATGAATAAGATTAAAATACTTAAAAAAAGTTTAGCCTCAAATCTATGGACTGATGAACCTAGTAGTATTAAACCCTACACTATTGAGCAAAGAGGTAATTTGGAAGGAAATTCCTATTTACTTCTTAAACCCAAGACTACATCAGATGTTTCTAAAATAGTAAAAATATGTAAAAAGCATAAAATAGCAATTGTTCCTCAAGGTGGAAGAACAGGTTTATGTGGAGGAACAGTCCCTAACAAAAATGGCGAAGAAGTTCTTATTTCTACTGAAAAAATGAATAAAGTTATTAATTTAGATAAAGAGAATTATAATATAATAGTTCAGGCAGGATGTACTTTAAATAAAATCAAAAAGTTTGCGGAAAATAATAATAGATTATTTCCAGTAACGCTTCCATCCGAAGGAACATGTACAATCGGCGGAAACATAGCTACTAATGCAGGTGGTAGTAGTGTTTTGAAGTATGGTATGATAAAGGATTTAGTAGAAGGATTAGAAGTAGTTATGCCAGATGGTCAGATTTTAGATTTAATAAAAGATATTAAAAAAGATAACAGAGGGTTTGATCCTAAGTATATATTTGTAGGCTCAGAGGGGGCATTAGGAATAATTACTAAAGCAAAACTGAAGTTATTTCCAGAAATAAAAAATAAATCTATGGCTATTGTAGCTATAAATAATATAGAAGATTCTATTGATTTTCTAACAATGATAAAGAGTATGTATTTTGAATATTTAAGTGCATATGAATTAAATTCAAAAATTGGAATGTCTCTAATAAAAAAGCATTTTTCAAATATTCCTATTCCTTTCCAAAATAACTATTCTTGGTATGTAATTTTTGAATTAACTTCTACAGAAAAAATTAATTTAGAAAAAATTATCGATGATATTATACATGATGGGATCAATAAAAAAATTATAATGGATGCAATTAGACCTCAAAATATTAAACAATATAATGATATATGGAATACTAGAGAGTATTTAAGTCAAGCTCAAAAAATTGAAGGGCCTTCAATAAAGCACGATATATCTATTCCTGTAAATAATATACCTGAATTTTTAAAAAAATCTAAGAAAAAACTAGCTGAAATTCCTAATCAAAATTTATTAGCATTTGGACACCTTGCTGACGGAAATATACATTTTAATGTCTCTAAACCAAAAAAATATTCTGTTGCTGATTTTTATAAAATAAAAAAAATAATTAATAAAACAATCTTTGACCTAGTCTTTGAATTAAAAGGAAGTTTTTCTGCTGAGCATGGTATAGGTAAAATAAAAAAAATAGAGTTTAAAAAATATTCTAATAAAAATGAATTTATGTTAAAAAAGAATATAAAAAAAATTATAGATCCTAGTAATATAATGAATCCAGGAAAATTGTTTTAATCAGGAGGTTTTTATGGAAAAATATCAGGTCCCAATAGAAGATATGTTATTTGGCTTAACTAATTTAATTGATATTGATAAATTCTCAAAAGAGATTAAAAATCCAGATGCCTCTTCTGAAAATATCAAAATTATAATTGAAGAAGCAGGAAAGTTTGCTGCTAAAGAATTAGACTCTATTAATCATGAAGGCGATCAAGAAGGAGTGAAACTTGAAAATGGTATTGTTAGAATGCCTACCTCATTTATAAATGCTTATAAAAATTTTATAAATAATGGATGGTTTTCTGTTATAGGTGAAAAAAAATATGGAGGACAAAACTTACCCTGGGCATCAATAGTTGTTATAAATGAGATATGGCAATCTACTAATATGAGTTTTGCTCTTAATAATTTGCTTTCTCAAGGAGCGATTGAACTTATAGAACAACATGGAACTGATAAACAAAAAGAGCAATATCTCCCAAACCTAATTGCAGGTAAATGGAGCGGTACAATGAATTTAACAGAACCTCATGCAGGATCTGATTTATCATTAATTAAAACTAAAGCAAAAAAAGAAAAAAATCATTTTTTAATAAAAGGTAATAAAATTTACATTACTCATGGAGATCAGGATATGAGTGAAAATATTATTCACCTAGTGTTGGCAAGACTCCCTGGCGCACCTGAAGGAGTTAAAGGGATATCATTATTTATAGTACCTAAATACTTTCTAAACGAAAATAATAAACTTATGAAAAATGATATTAAAGTTATATCTATTGAACAAAAATTAGGTCATCATGCATGTCCAACATGTGCTCTAAGCTTTGGAGAAACTGATGGAGCATATGCAGAAATAGTTGGTGAACCGAATCAAGGACTAAAAGCAATGTTCACTATGATGAACAACGCTAGGTTAAATGTAGGAGTTCAAGGTTTAGCAATTTCTGAGAGAGCTTATCAGAAAGCTTTAAACTTCTCAAAAGAAAGAAAACAAGGTAGCTATCTTGATAAAAATAAGTCAGGAAATAATGTTGAAATAATACATCACCCTGATGTTAAAAGAATGTTATTAGAAATGAAATCACAGATAGAAGCGATGAGAGGCTTAGCTATATTTACGGGCAATATGCTAGACTATAGTAAGAATTATCCTGATACTAAAGAGGGCAAAGAGAAATTATTTATTTCTAATCTACTTACACCAATTGTAAAAGCTTGGTGCACTGATCAAGCAGTTGCTATTACTTCTCTAGGCATTCAAATACACGGAGGAATGGGCTTTATTGAAGATACTGGTGCTGCACAATATTTCAGGGAATCTAGAATTCTTCCTATATATGAAGGAACTAATGGAATTCAGGCACTAGATCTATTAAGAAGAAAATTATTTCAAGAGAATGGAGAAACCTATAAAAAAGTTATAAAAATAATAAATAATACAGCTCATAAAGCAACCGAAAGTGAAAACGATGAAATTAATGATATGGGTAAACTTCTTTTGCAATCTAGTAAAATTTTATCCGATACATGTGATTGGTTACATCAAACTTTTCTAGAAAATCCTGAGAAAGCAGCTGCTGGTGCTACCCCTTTTCTGAATATGTTTGGATGGATATTAGGTGGATGGATTATGACTAAATCTTCACTTAAAGCTAATGTTATATTAAAAAATAAAGAAAATGACAAATTTGCACAAGAAAAAATTTGTACAGCCTTATTCTTCTGTAACACTTACTTACCTATAGCTAATTCTTTTAAATCGACTATTAAAAATTCATT
>NZFJ01000031.1 GCA_002690625.1 Rickettsiales bacterium | reverse complement strand
ATCAATAGATATTGATAATAATAATTATATTAAATATTTTGATGAATAATAATTATATACTAGATGAGTTTAATAATACTATAATATTACATCATAAATCTCATTATGAAAATATGAGAAAAGCAGGTGAGCTGGCTTCTAAAGTATTAGATTACATAGAGCCTTTTGTCATAGAAGGAGTTACTACTCAAGAGTTAGATAATTTATGTCATAAATTTATAGTTGAAAATAAAGCCATACCTGCTCCCCTTAACTATAAGGGGTTTCCTAAATCAATATGTACCTCTGTCAATCACGTAGTTTGTCATGGAATTCCAGGAAATAAAGTTTTAAAGAATGGTGATATTATTAATATAGACATAACAGTAATTTTAGATGGTTGGCATGGAGATACTAGTAGAATGTTTTCCATAGGAAAAGAAAGTGTGAAATCAAAAAAATTAATAGAAGTCACTTATTCAGCTATGTGGGAAGGAATTAAACAAGTTAAACCTGGAAATACTTTAGGAGATATAGGTTGGGCTGTTCAAAGCTATGCTGAAAAATTTGGATATTCAATAGTAAGAGATTTTTGTGGACACGGTATTGGAAAAACTTTTCATACTGCTCCAAATATATTACATTATGGAAAAATTGGCGAAGGTATTAAACTTCATGAAGGTATGTTTTTTACCATAGAACCTATGATAAATTTAGGAAAAAAAGAAGTTAAAATACTTGACGACGGTTGGACCGCAGTAACTAAAGACAAAAAACTTTCAGCGCAATTCGAACATACTATAGCAGTTACTGATCAAGGATTTGAAGTATTTACTCTGTCTTCAAAAGAAAAGAAAGATAAAAAACTTGTTTAATAAATACTTTTTAATTATTATTAACTCATGAATTATCATCCAATAATGGGAATACTAATTTTTTTATTAGCCATTATATTTTCATTTATTTTAGGTAGATTACTATTAAAAAAGTCATACAAAAAAAATCCATTTAAATTTTCGAAATCTGGGGTGAAAACAAAAGGTAAAATGCCAAAAGGTGATGTTACTTCACCTGACGCTCCGTGGTTGAATGAAAAATAAAATTACTCTTTTATCTAAGTTAAATATTGACCTTATTATAATATAACATATTTAATAGTATTATTATTGTATCAATATGTTTACAATTTTTAAAATTTTATTAATAATGTATATATGATTAAAGTATTTTTTATATTAAATTTAATTTTTTTAGCTTATTCATTAAAAGCAGACAGCTCATTTGATAAAGCTAATGAAACCATTCAATTAAGAAAAACAGCTATGCAAGGTTTATGGGAGAGAATTATAAGGTTATCTCCATATGTTGAGCTCAACGAAAAGATAGATTATGGAAAAGATTTAGCACAACAAGATGCAAAAGAAATTGAGCGCTTATTAAAAATGACAAAGAGCATGTGGCCTTCAAGCAGCAATTTATCTGCTAGAGGTTATACTAATGCTACTCCTGCTGTATGGGCTCTTCCAGATTATTTTGAAAAACTATATAGCAGTGCAGAAAGCGCATCTAAATCTCTTAAAATTGCAATTAATAAAGATAATATTAAATCCACAGAATTAGCTATGTGTAATTTAGGAAAAGCTTGTGGCTCATGTCATGCTAATTTTAGAAGACTTTTAACTAGTCAACTTGCCAACGAAGTTAGTGGTTGGTCTGGTCAATATATTAAAGGTTGCAAGTAATTTATTGTAAATTTGAATTTTTGAGTACATATTTTCCATCTCTAACACCATCAAAAACTGAGTTAATTTGCGGATGTGAACAAGGATCAAGGTTCTCATCGTGTAACAGATTTTGTTGGGATACATAAGCAATGTAAGGACCATCGTCATTTTCAGCAAATAAATGATAAAAAGGTTGATTTCGTTTAGGTCTAACATCCTCGGGTATAGAATCATACCATTCTTCACTATTCATAAACTCTGGATCTACATCAAAAATAACCCCTCTGAAAGGATAGTACCTATGTTTAACAACTTCTCCTATTGTAAACTTTGGAGAGTCTAAATTAATTTTATTTATTTTTGAACTGTTATTTTTCATATATAATGTACTTTCTATTATATTATAAAATATAATTTTTTATTTTTCAATCTAGTAATATTAATTATATTTAAATAAATAACATAATTTTGGAGATATGTTTTGAAATTTGGAATAGGGCAACCTCTTAAAAGAAAAGAAGACAGTAAATTTATTACTGGTAATGGTTCTTACACAGATGATATCAATTTAGAAAATCAGTTTTCGATGTACATAGTCAGATCTCCCTATGCATTTGCTAACATTAAAAATATAAACTTTTCTGCTGCAGAAAAGAAAAAAGGGGTTTTAAAAATCATAAACTTTAATATTATAGAAAAGTTAAAAATTAAACCTATGTCACCGGGCTTTGTAGTGAAAAATAAAGATGGCTCTGAAATGGTTAAAACTCTTAGAAATATTTTAGCTAAGAAAAAAGTAAGGTATGTAGGCCAACCTATACTAGCTATAATAGCTGTAGATCTTTACACTGCAGAAGAAGCCTCTGATTTAATAGAAATTGAATATGATGTTTTACAAAGTACTACCAATATAAAAGATGCCATTGATAATGATGCCCCAATAGTTAGAGATGAATTATCTAATAATATATGCTTTGACTGGGAGTTAGGGGAAAAGCAGAACACAAATACTAGTATTAATAATTCAGATTATAAAATAGACATTAAACTAGTAAATAATAGACTTGTACCAAACCCTATGGAATGTAGAAGCACAATAGGATCTTATAATAAAAAAAATGGAGAATATTCATTATATTGCTCTAGTCAGGGCGTTCACAGCTTAAAAAGAAAACTTGCTGATATACTTAATGAAAATGAAAAAAACATAAACGTCTACACATTAGATGTAGGCGGCGGTTTTGGTATGAAAATTTTTAACTATCCTGAGTATGTTTTAACATTAATAGCTGCTAAAGTGACTGGTAAAATAATTAAATGGAAAGCTTCAAGGTCTGAAAGTTTTATTTCAGATATTCATGGGAGAGATCATTATAGTAAAGCAACCCTTGGGCTCAATAAGGATTACAAAATAACAGGATTAAAAGTAGAAACACTAGCTAATATTGGAGCTTATATTTCAGATTTTGGTGTATTTATTCCTACATATGCAGGAACTGGAATGTTAACTGGTTGTTATAAAGTTCCTTGCGCCTACGCAAATATTAAAGGTGTATATACAAATACAAACCCGGTTGACGCATACAGAGGTGCTGGAAGACCAGAAGCTGCATATTTAATTGAAAGATTAATTGATAAATCAGCAAGACTATTAAATATTTCTCCAATAGATTTAAGAAAAATTAATTTAATTGAATCATCAGATATGCCTTATAAAACTGCTTTAGGACACACATATGATAGTGGAGATTTTAAAAAAAATTTGAATCTTGCTTTAGAAAAATCGAACTTTGAAAATTTTGAAGAAAGAAAAAAAATCTCATTACAAAATAATAAGCTTAGAGGAATAGGAATATCAACCTATATTGAAGCCTGCGGAGGTGGCGGACCAGAATATGCTACAATTAGTTTGGGAAAGAATGGTAATATTGAAGTAAAAATTGGAACTCAATCTAATGGACAGGGGCATGCAACAACATATGCCCAGATAGTTGCAGATGTTTTAGATATAGATATAGATCTTATTGATATAATTCAAGGAAATAGCAAAGAAATTATAAAGGGCTCGGGAACTGGGGGTTCAAGGTCAATGCCAGTAGGTGGAAGTGCATTATATAAAGCATGCAAAGAGTTTTTTATCAAATCTAAAGAAATATTAGCTTCTAGTTTATCCATTAAAAGCAACTCTTTAGATTATGAAAAAGGTATATTTATTCATGAAAAAAAATCTTATTCATTAACTGATATATTAGAAATTTCTAATAAAAATAATCAACCTTTAGAAGTTTTCTCAGAATGGACACCGCCTCTAAACACATATACATATCCTAATGGCACACACATATGTGAGTTAGAAATAGATAAAAATACGGGTACAACAAAAATAATTACGTATACTGTAGTCGATGATTTTGGTAAGGTAATTAATCCGCTTCTGTTAGAAGGTCAAGTTCATGGAGGTATTGTTCAAGGGATAGGACAAGCACTTTTTGAAGAGACTATTTATGACAAAGAAACTGGTCAATTACTAACAGGATCTTTTATGGATTATGCAATACCTAGAGCTAGTGATTTACCAAACTTTAATTTTTACTATAACGAAATTTTATGTAAAACAAATCTTTTAGGTGTAAAAGGAGCTGGAGAAGCTGGAGCAATAGGATCTCCGCCTGCAGTTATAAATGCATTATGTAATGCAATTGACGTAGATCATATTGATATGCCCGCTAAACCAATTAAAATATGGAATATAATAAATTCTAAAAAGAAATCGTAATATATTTGATTCTATTTAGCAAAAGCTTCTTCCCATGAACCTTTTGTAGCTGCTTTAGAATATTCTGTAGCCCTGTTTTCAAAAAAATTTGTATGCTCTACGGCGTTTAGCATCTCGTCCATCCATGGCAAAGGATTAGAACCTATCTTATAAATAGGCTGAAGTTTTAGTTGTGTTAATCTTAAATCTGCTATATGTCTAATATATTTTTTCACTTCCTCCGGTCTAAGTCCTTCAACATTGCCTAATTCAAATGCTCTATCAATAAAAGCATCTTCATGTTCAATCATAGTATTACAAGCTATATATAAATCTCTTTGTAACTCATCTATATCTATATCTGAATTTTCTGATACGAAAGTATTATATAGTTTAATAATAGATTCTGTGTGTAAGCTCTCATCTCTAGCTGACCAGGTAACTATTTGTCCCATTCCTTTCATTTTATTAAATCTAGGAAAATTTAAGAGAATAGCAAAAGTCGCAAATAACTGTAGTCCTTCTGTGAAACCTCCAAATATTGCTAAAGTCTTAGCTATGTCTATTTTAGTCTTTGTATTAAATTGCTGCATATAGTCATATTTATCTCTCATTTCTTTAATCTGAAGAAAAGCTTGATACTCTACTTCAGGCATTCCTATTGTATCTAATAAATGGGAATAAGCAGCAATGTGAATAGTCTCCATATTAGAAAAAGCAGCTAACATCATTTGTACTTCCGTTGGTTTAAAAACCTGAGAATAATGCTTCATATAACAATTATTCACTTCTATATCAGACTGAGTAAAAAATCTAAAAATTTGTGATAATAAATTTCTCTCCGCCTTAGTTAACTTTCTATTCCAATCGGAAACATCATCTGCTAATGGTACTTCTTCTGGTATCCAATGAATTCTTTGTTGTTGAAGCCATGCATCATACGCCCAAGGGTATTTAAAAGGCTTATATACAGCTCTTGCATTTAAAAGTGACATAAAATTACTCCTTTGTTTCTACTGACAAGATAAACACTCATCATAATTAAGTTCATTTTCTAAAGGACCTTCTCCATCATTTATTTTTCCTTTTAAAGGAATTGAGGCCTCTTTATTATTGTGTGAAACTACTTCAGCCCTTTGAAGTGAGAGAGATCTTAAATAATAGAGACTTTTAACGCCTCTCTTCCATGCTGAAAAATGAATCATATGTAGATCTCTTTTGTGAACATCAGGCTTTAAAAAAATGTTTAAAGACTGAGATTGGCAAACATAAGGAGTTCTATCACCTGCTAATTCTATTACTCTTCTTTGATCAATCTCAAAAGCAGTTTTATAGACAGCTTTTTCCGTCTCATTCAAAAATTCTAAATGTTGTACTGATCCCTTATTTATGGTAATTGAAGACCAAACCTCCTCCGTATCTTTACCCTTTTTAATCAATAAGTTTTTTAAATTTGGATTTCTCACATTAAAAGACCCAGATAAAGTTTTTTGAGTAAAGCTATTTGCTGCTATTGGCTCAATTCCTGGAGAGGACCCTCCACATATTATTGATATAGAAGCTGTAGGTGCTATTGCTATTTTATTAGAAAATCTTTCGTTTACTCCATATTCTTTTGCATCTGGACAAGCTCCTTTTTCATTTGCTAATTTTTTTGAAGCATTATCAGCTTGTTCTTTTATACTTTCAAAAATTCTTTTATTCCATACTTTTGCCATAACTGATTCAAATGGAATACTTTTTCTTTGTAAAAAAGAATGAAAACCCATGACTCCTAGTCCTACACTTCTTTCTCTAGCAGCAGAGTATCTAGCACTTTCCATAGTATCAGGTGCTCTTATTATAAAATCTTCAATTACATTATCTAGAAACCTCATAACATCTTCAATAAAGGTTTTATTTTCATGCCATTCATCATATTTTTCTAAATTCAAGGATGATAAACAACACACTGCTGTTCTTCTATTACCATCTTTGTCAATACCTGTTGGCAAAGTAATTTCACTACAAAGGTTTGACATTTTTACTTGTAAACCTGATAACTTTTGATGATTAGGTATAGCTTCATTTACTTTATCTATAAATAAGAGATAAGGCTCCCCTGTCTCTATTCTTGTTGTTAATAATTTTATCCATAATGATCTTGCTTTAATTGTTTTTTGAATTGCTCCATCTTTTGGGCTCTTTAAAAACCAATCTTTATCATCTTCAACTGCTCTCATAAAATCATCTGTTATTACTATTCCATGATGAAGGTTTAGAGCTTTTCTATTGGGATCTCCGCCAGTAGGTCTTCTTAAATCTATAAACTCTTCTACCTCGGGGTGCCATATAGGCAAATAACAAGCAGCAGATCCCCTTCTCAAACTTCCCTGACTGATTGCTAAAGTTAAAGAATCCATAACTCTTATAAAAGGGACTACACCTGAAGTTTTTCCTGCTTGTCCGACTTTTTCTCCTATTCCTCTTAAATTTCCCCAGTATGAGCCAATGCCTCCTCCTTTAGAAGCTAGCCATACGTTTTCATTCCATAACTCTAATATGCCATGAAGACTATCATTGGCCTCATTTAAGAAACAAGAGATAGGCAAACCCCTATTAGTTCCCCCATTTGAAAGTATAGGAGTAGATGGCATAAACCAGTGTTTTGACATGTAATCATATAATCTTTGAGCATGATTTGCGTCTTCAGAAAAATAGCTTGCTACTCTTGCAAACATTCCCTGATAGTTTTCGTCTGGAAGTAAATATCTGTCTTTTAAAGTTTCTTTTCCAAATTCTGTTAAAAGAGTATCCTTTGATTCGTCAGTTTTAACTTTGATACCAGGTTTAATTTGTACCACATTTAGAATATCAGAACTTTTTCTGTCTACTTTGGTGTTATGTAATAATTTTTTTAGCATCTACTCTACTCATTAGTTATCCACAACTGTTTATAATATAATGGGGATAAATTACTACATATTGTGGTATTTAAAAATATATAATCTAAATATTGCGTATAAGTTTAATATAGTCAATACAGAAAAAAATAAATATAACAAATTTTTTTAATAAAATAAAGAACATTTATAGAACAAAAAAAATTTTATGAATTGTCTCTTACAAAATCTTAAAATTTCATTAAAATAATATACTTATGGTTAAATTAAATAAAATTTATACTAAAAAAGGAGATACTGGTGAAACCTCTCTTGTAGGAGGTATGAGAGTTAGCAAATCTAGTGAAACTATATCAGCACTCGGTAATATTGATGAATTAAATGCCTTGTTAGGTGTAATTATAAATGAATTAAAGAAACCTTATAAGACATTAGTTACTAACATTCAGAATGATTTATTTGATATAGGGGCAGACATAGCTACTCCAATAGGTTCATCCGCTCCTAAAAAAGCTAATATAATTAGAGTCAATAAGGGTTATGTGCTTTTTTTAGAGAAGGAAATAGATAATATAAATTCAAAATTACTTCCTCTAAACTCTTTTATATTACCAGGTGGCAGTAATTCTTCAGCTTTAATACATTTAGCTAGAACTGTATGTAGAAGAAGTGAATTAAGCATAGTAAAACTAAGTAAAAAAAAAAATATTAATATGGAAATATTAAAATATATTAATAGATTGTCTGACTTGTTATTTGTTTTAGCAAGAATACTTAATAAAAATGAAATATTATGGAAACCATTTAATAAGAAAAAATAAAATTATAATACGGAGAAAATAAATAATGCCAGTAAAAAATAGAATTAGTGAATATGAAAATAAAATGAAAGATTGGAGACACTACTTCCATCAAAATCCTGAATTAGCTTATAAAGAAACTAATACAGCAAAAAAAATAGTTTCATTACTGAGCTCTTTTGGAGTTGATAAAATTGAAGAAGGTATCGGCGGAACTGGAGTAGTAGCAGTAATTGAGAATGGTAATGGAAAAAGTATTGGTCTAAGAGCGGACATGGATGCATTACCTATTTTCGAAGAAAATAAAAATAAGCCTTATTGCTCTAAAAATACTGGTATAATGCATGCCTGTGGGCATGACGGCCATACTGTAATGTTATTAGGAGCTGCAAAATATTTGTCTGAAACAAGAAATTTTCAAGGTAGAATAATCCTCATATTTCAACCTGCTGAAGAAGGATTTGCTGGAGCTAAAGCAATGATTGATGACGGGGTTTTAGAAAAATATCCTATAGAAGAAATTTATGGAATGCATAATATGCCTGGATTAAAGGAGGGCATGCTGGCTATTGAACCCGGCCCTAGACTAGCTGCCGCAGATAATTTTATAGTTGAAATTAAAGGTAAGGGAGCCCACGGTGCAATGCCATCTAATTCAGTGGATCCAATAGTTTGTGGTTCCTCAGTTATACAAAACTTACAACATATAGTATCTAGAAATAATGATCCAAAAGAAACTTTAGTAATAACTGTTGCTTCTTTTAACTCAGGCAAAGCAAATAATGTAATACCAGAGGAAGCAAGACTAACAGGTACCATTAGATACTACAAAGAAGAGATAGGGATAAAGGCAAAAAAGCGCTTTTATGAAATTGTAGAAGCCACCTGTAAGGCTTATGGAGCTACTTCAAATATAATTTTAAATAAAGGATATCCTGCTACTGTTAATCATGAAATACCAAGTATTTTTGCATATAATGTTGCAAAAAAAGTAGTTGGTGCTAATGCTTCAGATAATCAAAAACCAATGATGGGGTCCGAAGACTTTTCCTATTTCTTAAAAAAAGTACCAGGCTCCTTTGCATGGATAGGAAATGGAGAATCTGCTTCTCTTCACAATTCTAAGTATGATTTTAATGACAATATATTGACTATAGGATCTAGTTTTTTTGCAACAATTGCAGAGGAAAGTCTAATAAAAAAATAGTAATTTTCATTAAAAAAGACGCTAAAAATTTAATTATAATTTACGTAAGTAAATTAAATCAAAGTAAAATTAATTAATATTAAAGTATTGAATTACTAAGAAGCTTTATCTAAATTAAAAGTAAAAATTATTATATGGTAGAAAAAATCCTTTCAGTAAAAGAAAAGTTAAAAATAAAAGTAATAGTAAATAAAAACTGCTATCTTAAAGTTTTGACTGATAAAGATATAAAAAATAATTATGTT
>NZFJ01000030.1 GCA_002690625.1 Rickettsiales bacterium | reverse complement strand
TTTTAAGATTAAAAAACCCTATTCAGTATAATGAAAATAAGTCGTTGGATATTATATTTACATTCATAGTTCCAAGAAACATAAATACTTCTAGCAAATTACAGATATTATCTAAATTATCAAGAATTTTAAATAAATCAAATATAAGAAAAAAAATTAGAGGAGCCGATAAAGCCGAAGACGTTTTAGCTTTGCTTATACCATCATAAAAAATAAAAAAGAGGTAAAAATGAAAGAAAATGATTATAAAGTAGCAAATATTAAACTTGCTGACTGGGGAAGAAAAGAAATCTATATAGCAGAAAAAGAAATGCCAGGATTAATGGCCTTAAGAGAAGAATATAAAGAAAGCAAGCCACTTGAAGGTGCTAATATTATAGGATGTTTACACATGACAATTCAAACAGCAGTATTGATAGAGACACTTATTTTACTAGGTGCTAAAGTCAGATGGTCATCTTGTAATATATTCTCAACACAAGATCATGCAGCTGCCGCGATAGCTGAGAAAAATATTCCTGTTTTTGCTTGGAAAGGAGAGACAGAGGAAGAGTTTTGGTGGTGTATTGAAAAAACTATTAATGCTGAAAATTGGAGTCCTAATTTAATACTTGATGACGGAGGAGACCTGACTAAAATAATGCACGAAAAGTATCCGTCATTAACAGAAAAGATATTAGGTATAAGTGAAGAAACTACTACTGGAGTTCAAAGACTTTATGAAATGGAAGAAAGTAAAACTTTAAAAATTCCAGCAATAAATGTTAATGATTCTGTAACTAAGTCAAAGTTTGATAACCTTTATGGTTGTAGAGAAAGCTTAGTCGATGGTATTAGAAGAGCTACAGATGTAATGCTTTCAGGGAAAGTAGCTTTAGTTGCAGGCTATGGAGATGTTGGTAAAGGTTCTGCAGCTAGCTTAAGAAACGCTGGAGCTCGTGTTATGATATCTGAAGTTGATCCTATCTGTGCTTTACAGGCATCTATGGAAGGATATGAAGTAGTAAATGTTGATGAAATAGCTAATGTACCAGACATATTCGTAACTGCTACTGGTAATGTAGATGTAATTACATTGGATCATATGAGAAAAATGAAAGATCAAGCAATTGTTTGTAATATAGGACACTTTGACTCAGAAATTCAGATAGATGAATTAAAAAATATGTTATGGGAAGAGGTTAAACCGCAAGTTGACCAAGTAACTTTTCCGGATGGGAAAAAGATTACAATATTAGCTAAAGGAAGATTAGTTAATCTTGGTTGTGCAACAGGACATCCTTCATTTGTTATGAGTGCTTCATTCACTAATCAAGTTTTAGCTCAGATAGAACTTTTTAAAAATAATAGCAAATATGAAAGAAAAGTTTATACACTACCCAAGTATTTAGATGAAAAAGTAGCAAGACTTCATTTAAATAAAGTTGGAGCTAAGCTAACTGAGCTTACTAATAAACAGGCTAAATATATAGGAGTAACTGAGAATGGCCCTTTTAAAGGTGATAACTATAGATATTAAAAATGTTTATAGGTACTGTAAATGTAGAAAATGAAAGTGATACTAAACTAATTGCTGAAAATCTTTCAAAGATATGTACAAAAGGTGATGTTATAGCTTTAGATGGAGAAATGGGATCAGGAAAAACTACATTTGCTAGATATTTTATTAAAAAATTTTCTTCTTGTAAAACTATTCCAAGCCCAACATATAATTTACTTTTTTCATACAAATCAAAGCATCTGACAATTTATCATTTAGATGCTTGGCGAATCAAATCAGAGGATGAATTTTTATCTTTAGGAATTGAAGAAATGTTTGAAGATTCAATTTTTATAATTGAATGGGCTAATAAAATTACTAATATATTACCTAAAGATTGCCTTTATATTGCTATTAAAATAAAAAATAAGTTTAGAGAATTGACTTTTAAAGGAAATAAAAACTGGAACAACAGATTAATTCAATTTTCTTTCAATGAATAAAGATAAAAAAAATATTTCTAATTCTCTAAAAAAGTTCATTGATAAAAATAACTTTCAGATAGAATACTTAATTGAGTTAAAAAGCGATGCTTCTAATAGAAAATACTATAGATTAAAACATGATTATAATAAAATATTAATTATGGACTCCTCTTTAGAAATACAGTCAGCTAATAATTTTTTAAAATTATCTAGGTGGTTATTAAAAAATAATTACTCTGTACCAAATATTTTTAAATCCGATAAGATTAATGGTATTCTTATAATTGAAGATTTTGGCGAATCAAAATTTAGCAATATACTTAATAATAATAAAAGCAAAGTTTTTTACTACAAGAAAGCGATTGATCTACTGATAGATTTATCAAATAAAAAACCTCCTTCTTTTTTAAATCAGTACAATAAGAATGTTTTAATGAAGGAATTAAAAATTTTTTTAGAATACTATATTTTTTATAAAAAGAAAAAAAAAAATAATAGTTTATTAGAATGGCGAAACATATGGAAAAAACTATTTAATTTCATAAACTTAGAAGATAGTTGTTTGGTTTTAAGAGACTATCATATTGATAATATTTTTTATCTAAAAAAAAGATCTAAAATAAAAAAAATAGGATTAATTGATTTTCAGGATGCTCTACTTGGACATTGCTGTTACGATTTAGTTTCTTTATTACAGGATGTTAGAACATTTATATCCTTTAAAGATCAAGACTTTTTATTAAATTATTATTTGAATAAAAGCGATGTATGTACAGAAAGTTTTAAAAGAGCCTATTTAATTCTTGGCACACAGAGACTAATAAAAATTATAGGGATATTTAATAGGTTAAAAAATAAAAAACAAAATAAAACCTATCTAAAATATTTACCCCGAACCTGGAAGTTATTAAATTATAATTTAAAAAATCCAATTTTAAATGAATTAAAAATTTGGATTAACAATAATAATTAATGTCTAATATAAATAAAAATAATTTTAAAGAAGCTATAATATTAGCTGCGGGAAGAGGTATCAGGATGCGTTATAAAACTAAATTTATAGCAAAGCCATTAGTTAAAATACAAAATAAACATATACTGGAAGTAAACCTCAATAAACTTAAGGCTAACGGTGTAAAAAACTGCACAATAAACACAAGTTATAAACATAAAACAATAAAGCAATTTATAAAAAATTTTAATTATAAAAATAAATTTCCACTAATTAATGCTACCTATGAAATTAATAGGCTGGAAACAGGAGGTGGGATTAAAAATGCATTGCCTTATTTTAGAGAAGATAAAATTCTAGTAATCAATGGAGATTCATTATTAATAAATGATAAAAACTCTTGTCCAATTAATAAGCTTTATTCCTATTTCGATGCAAAAAAAATGGATATATTACTTCTGTTATGTCCCATAAGATTCTCCATAGGCTATAATGGTTACGGAGATTATGATAGATGTAGTAATAGTCTTCCCTTTGAGATAAATAGAAGAAAAGAATCAAATAGAGTAAGTCTAGTTTTCACAGGCTGGCAAATCATTAAAAAAGAACTATTTGAGAAAATAAAAATACATAACTTTTCACTAAATCTTCTTTTTAATGAGGCAGAAAAAAAAAATAGATTATATGCTATAAATCATGTTGGTAGTTTCTTACATTTGAGTACTCCAAAATCGATATTACAGGTTGAAAGTTATTTAAAAAACTGTAACCATATTTTATAATGAAATATGTTTTTTATGATCTAGAGACTACGGGAAGATCTCCTTATTGGGATCAGATAATTCAAGTCGCTGCAATTTATACTGATGAAAAACTAAATGTATTAGATAAGCTCAATTATACTTGTAAGCTTAATAGTTGGTGTATTCCTGATCCAGAAGCCTTAATTGTAAATAAAATACCTATAAATACAATTTGTAACTCTAATATCAGTAATTATCAGCTAATGTTAAATTTATATGAAAAGTTTTCACATTGGTCTCCTGCAACATTTATAGGTTATAACTCTATTAGTTTTGATGAAGAAATTCTCAGAAATTCTTTTTTTAGAAACCTTTTAGATCCTTATCTTACAATAAAAAAATCTAATTCAAGATCAGACTTGCTAAATTTATCAAGGATTTCAAATTTTTTTTATCCTGAACTGCTTAAAAGTGAAGTTAGTGAAAAAGGAAACCCAATACTTAAGCTTGAGAGTATAGCTAAAGTTAATGGAGTCAATAATTTTACTGCTCATGATGCATTAGGTGATACATATGCTACTTTAGAATTAGCAAAAATAATAAAGAAAGAACTTCCTGACCTATGGATCAAAGGAACTAAAAGTTTAGATAAAACATCTTTAGGAAATAGTATAATTTCTAAGCCTTTTTGTTACTTAGAATCGTATTTTGGAAAGACTAAAGCCTTTTGTTTAAGCTATGTAGTAGATCATCCAGTTTATAATTGGGCATTATGTTTTGACCTTAGAGATAACCCTGAAAAAATTTTAACTATGAACAGTGAAGAAATTTCATTATACTTGGATAAGTCACCAAAAATTATTAGAAATATAAAATTAAATAAAAGTCCGATTTTTTTAGATATTAAGCTTAAAAAACTTATAGATAGCTACGATGAACAATCCTTAGACTTGCTTCATGAAAGACATAAATTCATAAGAGAAAACAAAGAGTTTAAAGATAAAATACTATATTATTTCAATAAAAAAGCTCACTACAATGATACAGATTTATCTCAAGAGGACCTTTATGCAGAAGAAACTATCTATAAGAAATTCATTAAAAAAGATGATGAAATATTATTTAGCAATTTTCATAAATCTAAATGGATTGAAAAAAAGAATTTAATTAAAAAATTTAAAGATTATAGACTCTCTTATTTTGCTAACCTTTTATTTTATGAAGAACAACCAGATTTATTAGCAAAAGATACCTATAACGAAATAAAAAAGTCCTTAGCTGATAAATTATTAAGTAAAAATAAAGAAAAGTGGATGACTGTGTATGAAGCGTATAAAAAAATTGATGATTTAAGAGAAAAATATGCTAATAATAATGATGATATATATGTTAAAATACTTAATGATATAAATATTTATATAGAAAATTTAGAAAATAAATTACAATAATTTAGGAGAAAATATGTCTGTTATAAATGTAGATGATAAAAGTTTTAATGAAAAAATTTTAAATAGTAAAGAACCAGTACTTTGTGATTTTTGGGCTGAGTGGTGTGGTCCGTGTAAACAAATAGCGCCAATTTTAAAAGAGTTAGCTGAGGAATATTCAGAAAAAATAAAAATAGCTAAAATTAATATTGATGAAAACCCTGAGATACCATCTAAATATGGTATTATGAGCATTCCTACTCTAATATTATTTAATAAAGGTCAAATGGTAGGAACACAAATAGGATTATTAGAAAAATCATTCCTAGCCTCTTGGATAGATGAAAATATATAAACTAAAAAATTAATTTTTAGATAAAAGCTCTCCTATTAACCCTATCGATCCAGAAACTATTACAGTTTTTCTAATAGAATCTTCTTCATTTAGCAGTTCTAAAGCACTTGAAATATCCTTTATTTGTAGCGCTTTTAAATTTAGCTTTTTAGAATAATCTATTAACTTTTTAGGTGAATAACTATTAAACTGCAATCTAGAAGGAAAATATAAAATACTAGGTTTTATTTTTTTAATTTCTTTTAAAATATTAATGTAATCTTTCTTTATTCCAAGCCCTAATATGAAAATCGGATTATTTATATTTTTTTTCTTAAGCCAATTACATAAAACTTTAAAACCGAGAACATTATGAGCTACATCCATCCATATCTCTATATTATTATATCTTTTACCTAATTTGCCTTCCAATAATTCAATTCTCCCTTTCCACTTAACATTTTTTAAAGCCTTATATAAATTATCTTTTTTTCCCTCTAATGCCTTTATTTTTAAAGATGCTACTATAGCACAACCTGCATTTATATATTGATGTTCTCCTTTCAGGGAAATATTTCTTAAATCTACTTTATTATTATCACAATAAAGAAATTTATTATTTATTATCCAATTGTCATTGTAAAAGAAATACTTACAATTTTTTTCTTTTATTTTTTTTATAATAACTCTTTTAGCTGCTTCTCTTTGATTACATATGATTACAGTAGAGTTATTTTTAATTATTCCCACCTTCTCGTAAGCTATATCTTTTATACTATTACCTAAAAACTCTTTGTGATCATAATCAATAGGCGCAATTATTGAAGCGATGTTTTTTTTTACTACATTTGTTGCATCTAATCTACCTCCTAAACCTACCTCCAGAATATTTATATCCGCACTACTTTCATAAAATGCTAAAAATGCAGCTGCAGTTATGATTTCAAAAAATGTTATAGGATTATTATTATTAACACTCTTAATCATTTCTAAAATATTTAAAAGATATTTATCTGATATTTGTTTATTTAGGATATGTATTCTTTCATTAAAATTAATTAAGTGTGGGGATCTATATACATTTACCTTCATTCCATTCGTCTTTAAAATTTGATATAAAACTGAAGCAATAGAGCCTTTACCATTAGTTCCGGCTATTTGAATTATATTTTTAATTTTATCTTGAGGATTATCTAATTTTTTGAGTAATTTTTTAATTCTGTTTAATGATAATTCAATATTTTCAGGATGTAATTCAAAAAATGATTTTAATATTCTCTCTATTTTTATATTTTTATGACTTATATATTTATAAACTTGCAACAAGATAGTTTAATTTTTTTTAATTAAATGCTTCAATATATTAGAAAATTTATTTTTAAAATCGTTTCTTGAGACAATTAAATCAATCATACCATGCTCTAATAAATATTCACTCTTCTGGAAACCATCTGGCAAATCTTCATTTACAGTTTTTTTTATTACTCTAGGGCCTGCAAAACCAATAAGGGCTCCTGGTTCTGCCATTAATATATCTCCTAACATAGTAAATGAAGCCGATACACCTCCAGTAGTGGGGTTTGTAAATAACACTGCATATGGCAATTTTTTTTCTCTAAATATTTCAATAGCTGCAACAGTTCTTGGCATTTGCATCAAAGAAAGTATTCCTTCTTGCATTCTTGCTCCTCCTGATGATGCAATTACCAATAATGAACTATTGGTCTCTTTTGCAATATTAGAAGCCTCTACTATTCCTTCACCAACTTGCATTCCCATAGAGCCTCCCATAAAACTAAAATCCATAGCAGCGGTAACTAAGTTAATATTATTAATCTTTCCTTTAACTACCATTATAGCATCATTACTAGAATTTTTTTTTCTAGCTAACTTAAGTCTTTCAGTATATTTTAGTTTATCTTTAAAAGACAATGGATCCTCTATAACTGATTTAATTTTAATCTCTTCAAATTTATTTTCATCATAAATACTTTCTAACCTTTGTTTGATAGGAAAAGCTAAATGCTCTTCACAGTTAGAACAAACATACATTTTTTCTTCTAAGTCTCTATGAAATATCATTTGATTACATGAACTACACTTGAACCACAAATTTTCTTTTTTAAGAATTTTAGACTTTATTGCCGTTAATTTTGGTTTTACAAAGTTGGTAAGCCAGTTCATTTTTTATTTTCTTTTATAGCTTTTGAATATTTTTTTACTAATTTTATAACATTATTGTAAATGTTACCATTATTTTTAATACCAAGTTCTATCTCTTTAACTAGATCACTACCAACCACAACTCCATCAGAATAACTAGAGATTTCTTTTGCTTTTTCAATAGAATTTATACCAAATCCAACTACAAAAGGTAATTTTATATTTTTTTTAAGGCTAATGTAACTTTTTTTTATATTACTTAATTT
>NZFJ01000029.1 GCA_002690625.1 Rickettsiales bacterium | reverse complement strand
TTAAATCACATATACGATTAAATAGATCAGAGTTAGCGGTCCCTGGTATTAGAAAAGATTTTTTTGAGAAAGCAGCGAAATGCAAAAGTGACATAATTTTCTTAGACCTTGAGGATTCAGTTTCAGTTGGTGATAAGATAAAAGCACGTAAAAATGTAATTCAGGCTATTAACGAGATTGACTGGAAAAATAAAATACTTTCAGTAAGAGTTAATTCATTTGAAACTAGTTTTCTTGAAAAGGATATAGAAGATATAATAAAAAATACATCAGATAATTTAGATTTATTGATGATACCAAAAGTTAATAGCTCTAATGATATAAAAAAGATAGATCAGCTAATTACTGAATATGAATTTAAATATAAAAAAAAAAATCAACTTGGTTTAGAACTTATAATAGAAACAGCATTAGGACTAATAAATATTGAAAAAATAGCCTTATCAAGTAATAGAATTGAGAGCTTGCATTTTGGAGCTGCAGACTTTTCTGCATCTATTGGAGCCAAAACAACTAATATTGGAGGAGTAAATGAAAATTATCGTTTAATTGAGAGCAAAAATAAAATTAATAGAAACTTTTTTATAAATGATATGTGGCATTATCCACTATCGAGAATTGTCATTACAGCTCATGCATTTGGATTAAGAGCTGTAGATTGTCCATATGGTGATTTTAATGACGAATTAGGGTTTGAAACTATGGCAAAAAGTTCTTATACTATGGGTTTTGATGGTAAAATGGTTATACATCCAAATCAAATTGAAACAGCTAATAAAATATATTCACCTACAGAAGAAGAGGTTAATGAGGCTAAAAAAATATTATTACAAATGGAAAAGGCAGAAAATCAGGGAAAAGGAGCTATTGCATTTAATGGAAAATTATTAGATATTGTATCTATTAAACAAGCAAATAATATAGTAGAATTAGCAAGTAAAATAAAAAAGGAAAAAAAGAAAAAATGAAGTTTTTTTTAGATTTTGAATCCGAAATAGCAGAATTAGAAGCTAAAATTAATGAACTAAGGCATCTAGGTAATACAAAAGGTACAAATATACTTGAAGAAATATCAAGCCTAGAATTTAAAGCTAATAAACTCATTAAGAATAAATATTCATCATTATCTCCTTGGCAAAGAGTAAAGGTTGCAAGGCATCCTGAAAGACCTCACTTTTCAGATTATATAAGTGATATTTTTGAAAATTTCATAGAGTTAAAAGGTGATAGAAATTATGCTCAGGATGATGCGATTATAGGAGGACTAGCATCAATAGGAGACATGTCTGTTATGATAATAGGACATGAAAAAGGATATGATACTAATACAAGGTTAAAAAGAAATTTTGGAATGGCCAGACCGGAAGGTTATAGAAAGAGTTCAAGGCTAATGAAATTTGCATCTAATTTCGGTCTACCAATAATTACTTTTGTTGATACTGCTGGAGCATATCCAGGTATTGGCGCAGAGCAAAGAGGTCAGTCTGAGGCAATAGCAACTTCTATAAAAACTTGTCTTAATGTAAAGGTTCCAATATTGAGTATTATAATAGGTGAAGGAGGATCAGGAGGAGCTGTTGCAATAGCTACAGCAGACAGAGTCTTAATGTTAGAAAATTCAGTTTATTCTGTAATTTCTCCAGAAGGTTGTGCATCTATTCTATGGAAAAAGGAAGGATACGATGAAGTAGCTGCAAATAGTTTAAAACTAACGGCAGAAGATTTAATTAAACTGAATGTAATTGATAGCATAATTAAAGAGCCATTAGGAGGAGCACATAGAGATCCTAACGAAATAATTAAAAGAGTAAAAGAAAATATATTAGTACACTTAAAAGAGTTAGATAAAAATAATAACAATAATTTATTAGCTAATAGAAGAAAAAAATATCTACAGTTCGGCTCAAATTTTAAGGTCTAACAGAGCTTGTCACTATTAAATAAATTTAACTCAATAAATAATTTTATATATAATTCTGACTACTATATATTGAATTGTAATAAAAGAGAAATAGGGTATGTTCATGTATCAATAGCAGAAGAAATAATTGCAAATATTGAAAAAGTACAGCTATTAAATAGAACTCTTTATTTAAAAGAAAAAAATAAAAAAAAATTAAATAATTTAGTTAGTGAAATAGCTAAACTACTAGTAGCTAAAAAAAAAATAGACATATTATCTGGTGAGTTTTTTTCATGTTTAAACAATATTTCACACGAAGAAATTTTCAGATTAGATAGAACTCTTGTAGAGTATTTAGGAATTCGTGGTTACGGTGTTCACCTTATTGCTTATATTAAAAAAAATAATTCTTATAAGATTTGGGTTCCAAAGAGAAATAGTAATAAATCAATAGACCCTTCAAAACTTGATAATACTGTTGCAGGTGGCATAAAGGCAGGAGAAAATATTTATCACGCATTAAAGAGAGAGGCTAATGAAGAAGCCGGTATTTCATCTGTAGCGCTAAAAGATGCGAAATTGGTAGGGACTTTGAATTATAATTGGAAAAAAAGCAAATATTCTGTAAGAAGAGATACTTTATTTTTATTTGAGCTTGAGGTTGATGAAAGTTTTTATCCCATTTGCAAGGATGGAGAGGTAGAAAATTTTGTTTTAATGGATTGGAAAAAAGTACTTAAATTAATACAAGAAACTGATAACTTTAAAATAAATTGTGCTTTAGTAACAGCTAAATTTTTTATAAGACATGGATTGCTTACAGATAGGAATGAAAACAACTATGAGGAAATACAAAGATTTTAATTATATGATGTTTTTTAATTTTTTTATGTAATCAAGAACTTTTAAATCTTCTATTGTTGGAGGGATTGTATAAGTTTGATCATTTAAAATTTTTGATATAGTTGATCTTAAAATTTTACCAGACCTTGTCTTAGGCAAGCTGCTTACTATAAATGTTTTTTTATAAGATGCTACAGGCCCTAGCTTATCTCTTACGAGTTTTATTGATTCTTCAATTATATTTTCTTCTGAACTGATTAAACTATTATTTAACACTATTAATCCAATCGGTACTTCGCCTTTAAGGTTATCCTTTAAGCCAATAACTGCACATTCAGCAATGTCTTTATGTACAGTTAATATTTCTTCAATAGAGCCAGTTGAAATTCTGTGGCCTGCACAGTTTATGATATCATCTGTTCTAGACATAACAGATATATATCCATCTTTATTTATAACTCCCGCATCTGATGTATTATAAAAACCTTTATATTTTTTTAAGTATGCATCATGAAACCTATTTTTACTATTCCATATAGATGAACTACACCCCGGGGGCAAGGGTAATTTAATAACTAAATTTCCCATAGTTTCTGCAGGTACTTCTTCCCCATTATCATTTAATACTATTACTGAAAAACCAGGAGCAGCTTTTCCTGTTGAGCCATGTAATATTTCAAATAACCCGAATTCAGGAAAGTTACCTGCTATTGACCATCCGGTTTCTGTTTGCCACCAGTGATCTATTACAGGTTTATTAGTCATCTCCATAGACCACTTAATGCTTTCAGGATCAGCTCTTTCTCCCGCTAAAAAAATGTATTTTAGTTTATTTAAATCATATTTTTTAAGTTCTTTTCCAAAAGGATCTTCTTTTTTAATAGCTCTTATAGCTGTAGGTGCTGTAAACATTGTTGTTACATTATATTCAGAGATTATCCTCCAAAATTGACCAGAGTCAGGTGTTCCTACTGGTTTGCCTTCGTACAAAACAGTTGAACAGCCTTTTAAAAGGGGCGCATAAACTATGTAAGAATGACCAACTACCCAACCTACATCAGAAGCAGCCCAAAAAACGTCTTCTGTATCAATGTCATAAGTCATTTTCATACTATTATAAAGGGCTACTGCATGTCCTCCATTGGTTCTAACAATACCCTTTGGTGTTCCAGTAGTTCCTGAAGTATGAAGTATATAAAGAGGATGATTAGATGATACTGGATAACAATCTATAGTTTTTTTTAAATCTATAAAATTATTCCAGTCTAAATCTCCCGGTTGATTCAATAAACATTTAAACGTATTTCGTTGGTAAATTATTTGTTTAAGAGGTTTGTGTCCAGATAATTTTATAGCTTTGTCTAAAATTTTTTTATAATCAATAATTTTATTAGGTTCAATACCACAGCTTGAGGAGATTATTAATTTTGGAGCAACATCATCAATTCTGCTAGATAATTCTTCCGCGGCAAATCCTCCAAAAACTACCGAATGTATTACTCCTATTCTAGCACAGGCTAACATAGATATGATAACTTGAGGTATCATAGGCATATAAATTATAACAGTATCACCTTTATTAACTCCTTCTTTTTTTAAGGCATACGCTAAAGAAGATACTTTTGAAAGTAATTCATTGTAATCTATTTTTTCTTTAATATTAGTAACAGGACTATCATAAAAAATAGCAGTTTTATTTCCTTTACCTTCTTTTACGTGTCTATCAACGCAGTTATAGCAAGTGTTTAAAAGACCCCCATGAAACCACTCGAATGTATTGTCATTTTTTTTGTGTAAAGTATTGTCCCACTTTTTAAACCAATGTATATTCTCTGCTTTTTTTTCCCAAAATTTTAAAGGTTCTTTTTTCCAATCTAAATAGTATTTTTCGTAAGACATACATGTATATGAGCAAGAACTAGTTAATGAAAATAGCTCTTGCTCTTAATAAATTACTCTCTATTGCCAAAAAGCATTAAGAGGTATTGAAATAAAAGTAGTAAATCTAAGTACAATTTCAATGCACCCATAACTGCTTTTTTTGTTAAGTCTTCACTATTTTCATTTTCAACATATATTTCTTTAATTACCTGAGTATCGTATGCGGTTAATCCTGCAAAAATGATAACTCCTATTATAGACATTGCAAACTGCATAGCAGAAGAGCCTATAAAAATATTTACTACAGAAGCTATAATTAATCCGATTAGACCCATCATAAGAAAAGAACCCATTTTTGCTAATGATTTTTTGGTAGTGTAACCATAAATACTCATGGTTAAAAACATAGAGGATGCAATAAAGAATACTCTTGCTATCGTAGCGCCAGTATAAACTAAAAAGATACTAGCTAAAGAAATTCCATAGCATGTAGCAAGTACCCAAAATAAATTTTGAGCAGTTCTTGAACTCATTTTATTAATACCAAAACTCATCCATATAATTATTCCTAAAGGTGCAAACATAACAACAAATGCTAAAGGGCCTTGCATTAAAGAAATAACTAAAGCATTGCCAGAATTATAAGCATTAGAAAATAGCCATGCTACAACTCCAGTTATACCAAGTCCTGCAGACATATAGCCATAGACTTTAAGCATGAATTTTCTAAGTCCTTCATCAGTAGAAGATAATGAAGAAGCCTTGGATCTTACATTGTAATCGTTAGTATATTTACCAAACGCCATTTAAAACTCCATTTTTAATTAAATATAACTATAATATATGATACTTTATACTATTTATTCAAGGTTTGATTTTAATAAAGGGCAACTATGAAAAATGAACAAAATACTTATTTTAATAATAATAATTGGATTTATAAAAATAATAAAAAAGCTGTTAAAAAAAATTTTAAATTTAAAAATTTTATTGAAGCTTTTTCATGGATGACAGAACTAGCATTTTATTCAGAAAAATATAATCACCACCCTGAGTGGAAGAATATTTATAACAATGTGGAAGTATTACTAACTACTCATGATAAAAATAGTTTATCAGCAAAAGATTTTAAAATTGCTAAGGTCATGGATAAAATATTCAAAAAATATGTTTAAAAAAAAAAAAACAATAGCTTTAACGTTAGGTTATGCTGGTACCATACCATTTATTTGTAGTGCTATATTAGTTTGGTATAGCAATTCTAATAATGTAAACTTTATTTTAAATACAATTTTAGTTTATTCTTATCTAATAATTACATTTATTGGAGCAGTTTATTGGGGGGTAGCTCTGATTTCAGAAGAAGAAAATCCTGTTAAATTTTTTCCAATATCAATTTTTCCATTTACTGCAGTATGGTTTATAAGCATGATTAATGCTAAAACTTCCGTAAAAATCTTAGTCATTATCTTAATCATAAACTTTTTTTTTATAATTGAAAAATATTTTCTAAACAAGAAAAGTATTCCAAAGTGGTATTTTATTTTGAGGACTAAACTCAATATCATAGTAACAATCTCTTTATTAATTATTTTATTAAATTTGATTTAGGTGTTTTATTTTTTTTTATTAACTTTATTCCTGAAAAAATTACTATTAATGCTCCAATAAATAAAGAAGCTTTAACTTCTTCTGAAAAAAATAATATTCCTAATATAGTAGCAAAAATTACTCTGGCGAAATCAAAGGGCATTATTTTTATAGGGTTTGCTATTTTTAATCCTTCTATAGTGAAATATTGTGCAAATAAACTAAATACAGTTGCTAAGAAAATATAAAAAGTAGTTTGATAGTTAAGAGAAGTAGAATTGATTAAAAATGGAACAAATAAAAGTATACAACACAATAAAGAGAACCATAACTGTATGCTCAGACTATCCTCTTGAAAAGATAACTTTTTTAATAAAATTTTTATCGAGGCTATTAAAAATGAGCCTAATAAAGCATAGAAATAGTAAAAATAATTATTATTATCATCTGCTTCAAATCCTAAAATTATTATAATACCTGTAAAACCTATAAATATATAAAAAAGAGACGAATAGTCTATTTTTTCTCCTAGAAAATACACAGTTAATGGAATAATAAAAAAAATTTTTGAAAATAATATTATACTCACATTTGATAAAGGTAAAAATTGTAATGCAGTAAAGGTACAAAACATTGCTGATAAACCTAAAAAAGTTCTGATTATATGTAATTTATAATTAGAAATATTTACTGAAAAGAAATTCAATTTATAAAAAAAAAATAATATTAAGGAAGCAAATAAAGACCTAAAGAAAATTACTTGAACTACATTATGATAAATTAAAGAAAGTTTAATAAAAGTAGCCATCATAGAAAAAATTAAAGCTGCAAGTATTATATTTAATATACCTTTTGTAGTATTACTTAAATTAATTTGTTTAAAATAATTAGGCAAAATCATATTCTTTTTGCAGTTATTATAGGAGTAGTTTCTTTTTTTCCCGCTACTTTTTCTCGGTTTACTATATAAATACTAGAAACAAAAATTACTAAGCTTCCTATCCAAATCCAAATTGATGCAACTTCATAAAAAATATAAAAGGCAAATACAGCAGTAAATGGCAGCCTTAAATAATCAAAAATTAGTACATAAGTCGCATCTGATTTTGCGAAAGCTCTAGTGACTCCTTGGTGTGCTAAAGTTGCGGTTAATCCAGTTCCAATTAATAGGATGTAATCTACATAGCTAGGGTTTTTCCAGTATATAATGCAAGGAAGTAAAGAAAATATTGCTAACACTGCAGGCATATAAAAAACTACAGAGTTGATGTGATCAATCATAGTCAGTTTTTTTATAAAAATAGCAGCTAAGCCCATAAGAAGTGAAGCTAAAATTGCTAATATTAGATACATGCTAATTTCATAGAAACCTGGTCTTATAATAATCATGGCACCTATTATTGAAAATAATATAGCTATAAATCTTCTTTTTTTTATTTTTTCTTTTAAAAAAAAAATAGCACAAATAGCTCCGAAAATTGGTGCAGTAAAGTTTATTGCCGTTGCCTCTGCTAAGGGTATTTTAGATATAGAAAAAAACCACAAATACATTGCAGCCAAAGCAACTATACAACGAGAAATTTGTAATTTAATGGATTTTGTTTTTAAGCTTGAAATACCATCATTAAATATCCAAGGTAATATGAAAATAACGGCAAAAAAAGATCTAAAAAAAATTATTTGCGATAAACTAAATTCCTCGGATAAAAATTTTACCAATGTATTTAAAAGTGCAAAGTTTAAAGATGCAAAAAGCATCCAAAGTGCAGATTTAATTCTTAATGACATTTTTATTATTTTATTTAATATTTGTAATATGAACAATAGTGAATTTAAAAAAGTTTACAAAAATGCTGAGAAAGCATTAGAAGGCATACTGTTTGATGGTATGGTAATCATGTCCGGTGGTTTTGGACTTTGTGGACTTCCAGAAAATCTAATTTTAAGCTTAAAAGAAAGCGGAGTAAAAGGAATAACAGTTATTTCAAATAATGCTGGAACAGAAGGACATGGACTAGGGCTTTTATTAGAAACTAAACAAATAAAAAAGGCCATATCCTCCTATGTAGGAGAAAATAAATTATTTGAACAACAATATCTATCTAAGGAAATTGACTTAGAGTTTAATCCTCAAGGTACTTTAGCAGAGAGAATAAGGGCTGGAGGGGCAGGAATACCAGCTTTTTTTACTGCAACAGGGGTTGGAACTTTAGTTGAAAATAATAAAGAAAAAAAATCAATTCAGGGAAAGGAATACATTCTTGAAACAGGCTTAACTGCTGACCTCGCTATCGTAAAAGCTTGGAAGGGAGATAAGGCCGGAAATCTTATTTATAAAAAAACTGCTAGAAACTTTAATCCTGTGATGGCAACTGCTGGTAAGGTTACTGTTGCAGAAGTTGAAAAATTATGCGAAGTAGGAGAACTTGATCCTGATAATATTCATACACCAGGAATTTATGTTCAAAGAATAATTCAAGGAAATAATTATAGTAAAGCAATTGAAAACCTTACAGTGAGAGATAGTTAATGTCTTGGAATAGAGAAGAGATGTGTAAAAGGGCTGCCGCAGAGTTAAAAGAAGGGTATTATGTTAATCTTGGGATTGGAATGCCTACTTTAGTAGCTAACTACATAAATAAGAATCAAAATATTACCTTACAAAGCGAAAATGGAATGTTGGGTATGGGCGAATTTCCTATAAGAGGACAAGAAGATCCTGATTTAATTAATGCTGGAAAACAGACAATCACTTCATTACCTAATTCTAGTTTTTTTTCCTCATCAGTTTCTTTTGCTATGATAAGAGGTGGTCATATAGATTTATCCATATTAGGCGCTATGCAAGTTTCAAGATTTGGAGATTTAGCTAATTGGATGATACCAGGAAAGATGGTAAAAGGAATGGGCGGAGCAATGGATTTAGTAGCAGGAGTTAAGAAAGTATTAGTATTAATGGATCACGTAGCCAAAGACGGAAGTCCAAAAATTGTAAATAATTGTAATTTACCTTTAACTGGCAAGGCTGTAGTAAATTTAATAATAACCAATCTGGGCGTTTTTAAAGTAGGGAAAGGTATAGATGTTATAGAGCTAGCTCCAGATGTATCTAAGGAAGAAGTATTAGATAAAACAGAAGCAGAATTAAGTTTTATCTAACATTCTAAAACTATTTTTCCAATATTCTTTCTTTCTAACAATTGATTAAGTGCTTCAGAGGCTTTTTCTAAAGGATAACTTTTATAATTTTCAGGGTTTATCAGTTTTTTTATATATAAATCTTCTAACACCTTAAAATTTTCTCCTATCTCTTTTGGTTCTCTATATGCTAATTCACCCCAGTAAAGTCCTTTAGCCTCAGCATTATTTAATAGTAATCTATTAGACGGTATACTCGGGATTTCTCCAGAAGCGAATCCAACTATTACTATTCTTCCATTCCAATTTAATGACTTAACGGCATCCAAAGAATATTGTCCTCCTATCATATCAATAACAACATCAATTTTCTTTATATTTTTTCTCAATAGTTCAGTTCTTAAAATATTTTTATTATAATTTATTACATGACTTGCACCTTTAGCTTTACATACTTCAAGTTTATTATCATTCCCTCCGCAAGCTATTACTTCTGCCCCTAAGGCTTTGGCTATTTCTACACTTGCAATACCAACTCCTCCAGTAGCACCTAATACTAAACAAGTTTCATTTTTTTTAATTTGAGCTTTTCTCACAAGTGCACTGTAAGCAGTTCCGTAAATGACTGGAAATCCAGCAGCAATACTATAAGGCATTTTAACAGGTATTTTATATGTATTTTCTTCTGGAACTACTACCTCAGTCTGGTAACCACCATATTTCATAATAGAGATAACCCTATCTTTAACTTTATGGTTTTTGACTAATTTTCCAATTTCTATAACTTCACCAGAAATTTCTAACCCTGGAGAAAATGGAGGACGAGGCCTTTCTTGATATCTGCCCCTAATTGTTAAAATATCAGCAAAATTTACGCCAACAGCATTTACTTTAATTCGAACCAATGTATCTTCAACTAATCTTGGTTTGGTTTTTTGATAACTTAAAATATCAGGTGAGCCATATTTATTTACAACTATGCTATACATTTTCTTATAGACCTTGTTAATTTTTTAAATTAAAACTATTTTTACCTAATACTTTAATGGAGTAAATATGAAATTTATTAAGAATATAGTTTTTTTTAACTTTTTTATATTTTTTTTTAGTTTTCTAGTTTTAGCAGAAGAAAAAGGACCTAAAAAATTAGGTAAGTTTGAATATTGGAATGTTTATGCTAAAAGTAAAAATTTATGTTACATGATTGCCCAGCCAATTAATTCTGAAGGAGATTACACTATCAGAGGAAAAGTAAGAACTGTGATATACAGAAACAGTACAGAAAAAGATAATAAAAATGTTTTGGGTATTGATTTCGGATATTCGTTTCCAGAGAATGGAAAAGCTTTAATAGAGATTGATAAAAGAAAATCCTTTGAGTTGAGTACATTTGCTGAAACTGCATGGACAAATTCACAAAAAAAAACGGATAAAGAAATTATTAATGAGATGATTAAGGGTAGTACTTTGATAGCTTTTGGAAAATCTAAAAGAGGAACTGATACAAAGGATACATACTCTTTAAAAGGTTTTTCGAAAGCATTTAAAAAAATTAAAGATTATTGTGGATAGAATAATTTGAAAGAAAATATTTATAACCTTTCACTTGAAGAACTAAAGTCGTTTTTTATAGATTTAAATGAAAAACCTTTTAGAGCTGACCAGTTATGGAATTGGATATATGTAAAAGGTATAAATAATTTTGAAAACATTAATAATATGTCAAAAGCTTTAATAGAAAAAATTTCAAATAGTTTCTATATTTCAAAATTAAATATAAGTAAAAATTATGTATCTAAAGACGGTACAAAAAAGTGGCTATATCTATTAAGTGATGGAAAAGAAATAGAGACTGTTTATATACCCGAAAAAAAAAGAGGAACTATTTGTATTTCATCACAGGTGGGGTGTACATTGTCTTGTGCTTTTTGTCACACGGGAACTATGAAATTTATTAGAAATCTAAATGTGTCAGAGATATTAGGACAAATTATTCAAGTGAAAAATGAACTGGAAGACTGGAATAATAAATCTGATGAAAGAAAAGTAACTAATATTGTATTTATGGGTATGGGTGAACCATTTTATAATTATGACAATGTTCTTAAAACAATAAATGTTTTAACAGATGGAAACGGTTTAGCTTTTTCAAAAAGAAAAATTACTTTATCTACTTCAGGGGTAGTTCCTAAAATTGAAAGCTTTAAAGAAGATAGTGATGTAAATTTAGCTGTATCCTTACACGCTGCATTCGATGATATAAGAAATGAACTAGTTCCAATAAATAAAAAATGGCCTATAAACAAATTATTAGAATCTTTAAAATCATATAGTATGAGAAGAAAAAATAAGAGGATTACTTTTGAATACATTATGTTAGACGGTGTTAATGACTCTATTAAGGATGCTCAAGAATTAATAAAATTAATTAAACCATTTAGGGCTAAAATTAATTTAATACCTTTTAATCCATGGCCAGGTTCAAAATATAAAGTATCTTCTCCAAAAAAAATAAATGAATTTAAAAAATATATTTTGGAAAAAGGAGAATTAATTGCTACTGTTAGAATTCCAAGGGGAGATGATGTGTTAGCTGCCTGTGGTCAATTAAAGGCATTATAAAAAGGAGTTTTTATGAAAAAAAAAGTTGTTTTAGCATATTCAGGGGGCTTAGATACTTCAGTTATCTTAAAATGGTTACAAATAGAAAAAAAAATGGAAGTAATAGCCTTTATTGCAGATGTAGGACAGAAAGATGAACTTTTAGAAGCTAAGAAGAATGCTTTAAAAATGGGGGCTATAAAAGTTGAAGTTTTAGATTTAAAAAATATTTTTGCAAAAAATTTTATTTTCCCTATGTTTAGAGCAAATACTTTATATGAAGGAAACTATTTACTAGGAACAGCTATTGCTAGACCTTTAATAGCTCAAAAGCAAATTGAAATTGCTAAAAAATATAAGGCGGTATTTGTTTCTCACGGTGCAACGGGAAAAGGAAATGATCAAATAAGATTTGAACTAGGATATTATTATCATAATAGTAAAATAAAGGTTATTGCTCCTTGGAGAGAGTGGAGTTTAAATTCTAGAGTAAAACTGATAGAATATGCTAGGCAAAATAAAATTCCTGTTCCAGGCAGTAAGAAAAAAGATCCTCCGTATTCGATGGATGCTAATTTATTACATATATCTTATGAAGGAAAAATATTAGAAGACCCTTGGAAAGAACCTGATGAAAGTATGTTTAGATTGACCGTGAGACCTGATTTAGCTAAAAATACAGGAGATAATATTATTGTCTCTTTTAAAAAAGGAAATGTAGTGGCAGTAAATGGCAAAAAAGTTTCTCCTTATGAAGCGGTTAATAAATTAAATATTATAGGAGGAAGAAATGGCATTGGAAGGAAGGATTTAGTAGAAAATAGAACTATAGGCATGAAATCTAGAGGAATATATGAAACACCTGGAGGAACTATTCTTTTAGAAGCCCATAGGGCAATTGAAAGTATTACCTTAGATGGTCCAACCATAGCATTAAAAGATGAAATAATGCCAAAATATGCAAAATTAATTTATGATGGTTTGTGGTTTAGTAAAGAGAGAGAAATGATACAAGCCTTAATAGATATGAGCCAGGAAAGTGTAAATGGTGATGTGAAAGTTTATGTAAGACAAGGGAACATAGTTATAAAGGGTAGAAAGTCAAAAAATAGTATTTACAATAAAGATTTATCTACTTTTGAAGAAGACAAAATTTATAATCAAAAAGATGCAGAGGGTTTTATTAAATTAAAATCTCTAAGATTCAGGTGTTAACTAAAATTTAATAAACCTGTATATTCAAATAGTAGGTTTCTAAAGAAGATTAATAATATTATTAAAATAACGGGCGAAATATCTACTCCTCCAAAATCGGGTAAAAATCTTCTTATAGGTTTTAAAAGAGGTTCTGTTACTTTGTATAAGAAATTTCCTATCATATTTACAAAACTACTTTGAGTATTCATAATTCCAAAAGTGATTAACCAACTTAATATAGCTTGGATAATTAGTAACCATATGAAAAGTTCTATAATTTGACTAATCAGTATAACTAACGAATTCATTATTTAATGATATATGGAAAATAAATAGTAGCAAAGAAATTTTTTTCTTTGCTACTATTAAAACGGAAGCTTACTTCTTTTTTGAGACGTATTCAGGATAACCTTCCGAACCAGCTTCACTCAAATCTAGTCCGTATTCTTCATCTTCTTCAGATGCTCTAATACCTACAGTAGATTTAAGTATAACCCAAATTATGGTAGATCCTATTACCGTAAATATACCAAATGATAATATTCCCAGTAATTGAATTCCATATGAGGTGTCTGCATTTGTAAAAGGAACTATTAAAGTTCCCCATATTCCAGCAAATAGGTGTGCAGGAACAGCCCCAACTACATCATCTATTTTAAGCTTATCTAAAAGCTTCATGCCAAACATACATATTATACCACCTATGGCTCCAATAATAATAGCTTCACCTATTACAGGAGTTAATGGTTCTGCAGTTATACTTACTAATCCTGCTATTGCACCGTTTAAAGTAGCAGCAATATCTGTTTTACCATATAAAACTCTACTTAAAATCATAGGGCCTAACACTCCTCCAGCAGCTGCCATGGAAGTATTAGCGAAGATAGTGGCAACAGCATCTGCATCACCATATGAACCTAGTGCCAATTGTGATGCTCCATTAAAACCAAACCATCCAAGCCATAGTATCCAAACTCCTAATGTAGCCATAGGTATTGATTGACCACGCATAATATTTGCTGTTCCATCTGTATTAAATTTTCCTTTTCTTGCACCTAATACTAATGCACCAGTTAAAGCAGCCCAACCACCTACTGAATGAACTATTGTTGAACCTGCAAAATCGGAAAAACCTATTTGACTTAACCAGCCACCACCCCATTGCCAGGAACCTGAAATAGGATATAGTATTGCAGTTAAAATAGTAATAAATGCAAAAAATGGCCATATTAATATTCTCTCTGCTAATGCTCCAGATACTATAGATGCTGTAGTAGCTACAAATACCATTTGAAAAAACCAATCAGAAGCAGGTGAATAACTTTGTCCTACCAAATCTGCAGGATCACTTATACCACTAGACCATATGCCTAATGATCCTAAATATCCACCATCTACACCAGAGTACATTAAATTATAACCAATTAAGTAATACGCTGTTCCAGCAATAGAAAATAAGCCTACATTCTTAATACATATTACAACGGTATTTTTACTTCTGACTAAGCCAGCTTCAAGCATTGTAAAGCCAGCTGCCATCCACATAACTAAAAAACCTCCTATACAAAATAGTAAGGTATTAAAAACAAAGGAAATTTCTGCAGGGTCCGCTACAGCAATTTCGTGATTATCAGCAAAGGCCACATTTGTAGTAACAAAGTAGCCTATTAAAAAAATCATATATTTTAGCAATTTATGCTCCTTATATAGTTAAAGGAACAAAATTAACAAAATATGATATAAATACAATACAAATATAACAAAAAAAATGTATAAATAATAATCAAAAGTTTATTTTTTATACAATAAATTAACTTGATAGTTTCACATCTTGTATTTCTTTACCGTCTTTAGTAACAACTCTTAGTTTTACATTACCAGTCTCTTGGTTCGTGACTTTTAGTAATTTTCTATCTGGATCATTTGCTTTTAGTTTGAGTAATGCGTCTTGTACATCTGTTCTAGTAGCTAATTCTAACAATCTATCTTGCAAAAATTCTATTCTATTTTCTAATTTTTCAAGCTGTTTAGCTCTATTTCCTTCTATAGCAAAAAGTGCTATTATACAAATAGCTACTATTACTAAAAATAAAACTTCAGCCATTATTTAATTAACTTTATTGAATAGGTGAATTTATCTAGTATGTATTTGTTGCCTTCTTCTGATATCACCTCTGTATAACGAACTTTATGAATGTTTTTCGAAAAAACCAAAGCTAAAGAAGATAAAATAAGGATGTTAACAAAAAAATTTCTTTTTTTAACTAGATTATTGGAAAAAAACTCTGTTTTTTGTAACTTTTTCATTTTTCTTCTCCTAAACTAGAGAAGAAGGTCTCTAATTCAGTATTTTATTTTTTTTTTAAGCTTTCCTGTAAATCTATCATATACAAATTCTGTGCCATAAGGGTCTGTAAGTATAGTGTATCTTACTTTATGAAAATTATTTGTTAGTACAAATATTAAAGATATGACAATACTGCTCGTTGCTAAGGCTTGTCTATATCTATATAAAACTATTTTATTTTCATCAGCGCTCTTTAATATTTGACCGAAAAAAGAAAGTTTACTAGCTTTTTCAAATGCTATTCTTTCTAACTCTAGATCTTTGAGCTCTCTGTACTTTTGAAGTATCTCATCTTTATCTATGGGTTTTGTTTTTCTTCGCCATATTATAGTATCTATATCATCGTATTCAAACTCTGCTTTAGGATTTATTGATAATATAGCATCTTCAAGTGTAACCATAATTTTCTCACTATTATGATAGTATAAACGGATTATAAAATAAAAAAATTAACTATTATTTTTTTTTCCATCTTTTCACTAAATTTAAAAACAAAGGGTCTATATATTTTTTATTTTTTTTCATATCTTTTTCAATTTCTCCTGGATAATCATTAAATCCTAATTTACTTAAGTCCCTCATACGCATGGGATATAAAATTCCGTCTAAATGATCAAATTCATGCTGTAATAGAGCTGCCCAAGTAGATTCTGCTTTAAATTCGATTAATTTTTTATTAGTTGTATAATATTGTACTATAATACTTTTATATCTAGGAACTTTGCCATGTAACCCAGGAATTGAAAGGCACCTCTCCCAATATAGTTCTTTTTCTTTTGATAAAGGTTTCATTACAGGGTTAATCATAAAAGTCCAGCTTTTAGCATTAAAATTTGCGCCTTCTGGAATTCTGTCTTTTCTTATTCTGTAGAGAATTATTCTTTTATTAATCATGACTTGATTAGCAGCTAAACCACTTCCTCCAACAAACTCTAGCGTATCTTGCATATCAGTGAAAATATTTTTAAGGTTAATAAAGTCAGTAACTTTAGCAGCTTTTTTTCTTAAAAAAGGATGTCCCATTTTTAATATTTGTAAAACTGCCATATTTAGTATCCAATACTCTTAATAAGATTAATTATGCAATTATATGTTTCTTTAGGTTTTTCTTGTTGAACCCAATGGCCTGCTTCTTTTATAATTTTAGTTCCAAAGTAATTTGAGAAAAACTTTGTTTCCATTTTTTTTAGTTCACGAGGTTTTTGATATATTCCCCAGTCTGCCTCTCCTGCTATAAATATTGAGGGTATATTAATAGAATCGGGTAGTTTTAATTCAATTATTTTAAGATTTTCCTTGTTACTTAACATAGCTTTATACCACTTTAGAGGTTCTTTAATACCTCTTATTTTAAAGTTTTTAACGTAATATTCTAAGTCTTTATTTTTAAGCCAGCTACAGTTTTTAATTTCCTCTACTGAAGGCATATAATTTTTTACTGTTTGTGATATTCCTAAGTTATATTTCATAATGTAATATTCAGGCATCTTAGAAACTTCTTTGGCAGAAAATGACTTTAATACAAATGGTTTGTTTAGTCGATAATCATAACTTTTGAAATGAAAATAAGCCCTAAAAAAATTTTTTAGCCCTTGTTCACAATTCATTATATTAGCATTCGCATTTTTAGAAGAGAAATAATATTGATAATGCTTTTTTTTTGGCTTAAGTTTATTAAGTTCTTTATTTAGTTTATCAAGTTTATATAGGTTTTTATTTGTAATTGGACCACTAAATGGCATGCTCATAATAGTTAAACTGTAAAGACTATTAGGATATAGGATTGCAAAATATGAACATACGTATGAACCAAAGTCATGTCCTACTAGATGAAACTTTACTATATTTATTTTTTTAGCGAATTCGTATACATCTTTAGTGAGGTTTAAAACATTGAATTTACTAAGAGTATTTTTTTTTTTTGAAATAGTTTTTCCAAAACCTCTTTGATCAGGCGCTACGCAATAATATCCTTTTTTTGCTAATAAATACATTAAGTGTCTAAAGCTGTATGAGAGCTCTGGAAAGCCATGTAAAAGAATTATAGAGTTATTTTTTTTTTTTCTTACACGTGTATCAATAAAATGTATATCTAAACCATTTACATTTTTAATATTTCTTGATCTGATCAAACCATTTTTTATCATTATTAGTATTCTATTACTTGCTTGTCATAATTAACTAACAAGCCACTATCATTAATATTTATTTTTTCTAAGGTAGAAACAATTCTTTTAGCTGCTGCTTGAGGTGTAAAAATATTATTATTATTTCCTATATAAGGTTTAGATAATTTAGTAGAAACTGTTCCAGGGTGTAATGATAGGAAAGTTATTTTAGGGTTTTTTCTTTTATATTCAATGGATGCAGTTCTTATTATTTGATTAAGAGCTGCCTTTGAGGCTCTATAACTATACCAACCACCTAGATAATTATCAGATATGCTTCCAACTTTAGCTGACATTGATATGAATAATGATCCAGTATTTTTAGACATTAAAGGAGCAAAATATTTAATTAACAAAGCTGGTCCGATTGAATTTATTTCAAAAGACTTTTTCATATAAGTTAAGTTAATATCTTGACTTTTCTTTTCTGGTTTTAGTTCTTCATCGTGCAAATAACCCACAGCGTTGATTAATAAGCTAATATTATATTTTTTTTTATAAATCTCTTCTGAAATAATTTTTATATCTTTTTCTTTGGTTATATCTATTGACGGGCAACTGCTTCTACTATAAGCAAGAATGTTTTGAAATTTTTTTTGGTTTTTTAATTCTTCGGAAATAGCTAAGCCTATTCCTCCAGAACTTCCAATAATAATCGCCGTTTTATCATTAATACTCATCAGAAGTAGTTACTTACCTAAAACTACTTTTTTTAAAGAACTAATAGTTTGACTGTTATCTTTAACCTTTTTTTCTTTATTTAAACTACTAAATTCGGTCAGTATTAGTTTAGAAATTGCTAATTGTATGCTTTTTGAGGCTTCACTTACAGATTTTGAAGCTATTAAACTAATATTATCACTTCTCTCGTTAGCTATGGAAACCATTTCCCACTCAACTGCTACTAATGATTTTAGCAAAGCAGATAATTTTTTTATTTGCTTATCTCTATATTTTTTTGTTTCTTTCATTTGTAATGAATAACTATTCATTTGACTACCTCCATTAAATAAATTTAAATTTTGTCGTTATATATTACATGTATTTAAATATAATTAATAATATAAATGTAGAAAATAAAAGAGGTAATAAAAATCTTCGTGATAAAAAAGATGAAGAATTAGATAATGATATTGAAGAAAATGGATCTATTCAGGCAAATAGCTCTAGTATAAAATCATACTATTCACTTTTTTATGGAGAATTGACAAAAACTTGGATTAATTTAAAACCTTAATATATTTTACAACTCAATAAAAATTATATTTTCTTATATAATTTTATGTTATGCTAAATAATGGATAAAAGAAGCCCAGAAGACATAAGAAAGTCTATTAAATCGTTAGTAGAAGAAGCAGAAGGTGTGTCAGTTGATGACGAGGATAAAGAAATAAATCAATCTATTTCTAAACAAGAAGCTTCAAAATTAGACAACGTTTCTGAAGAACTTGAAAAAAAATATAAAAAAAATTTAATTAAAGATACAGAAGAAAATAAAAAAACTGAATTAGATTTAGACCTATCAGGACTTATCAGTGATGATGTTGCTTTAGCGGTAAGAGCTGAATTAATGAGATTTTCAGATGTATTTGATACAGACGATACAAAGGAAATAATATATAAATCTGTTACAAATGCTACTAGAGAAATGGTAAGAGAATGGTTGGATCAGAACTTAGCTTCAATTGCTAAAGAAGTTATTAACGAAGCATTAGACAAACTGTCTAAAAATGCCAGAAATTAGTTATTCATTGCTTAATTTAAAAAATTTTTTTATTTTTTGAGAGCTGTCTTTTCTTCTGTAAGCTATTAAACAATGCTCACCACAATAGGGTTTCCCTGGAATGACCGGCTTACCACAAAAATAAAAGTCTAAATCACCTGGATGACCTATAGGCCATTTACAACCACTCATATTCGGCACAAGAGAAGCAATATCTATATTTATTTTTTTGTTTTTTTCATCTTCATTATTTTTTTTTGAGATTCCTAATCTATTAGCCTTGCCTATAACAGCATTTCTGCTTACATGACCTAGTTTAGTAGCTATTTCTCTAGCCGAAACTCCTTGTTCCCATAAGCTAGTTAGTTTATCAACTTTTTTTTTTGTCCAATAATTTTTCATGTTTTTTTGATATTATTTTATCAATGTATTATATTACACTAATGTCTAATATGGAAAATAGCAATAAAACAAAAAAAAAAAATCAACTAACAACTTTTTTTCTTTATATAAGACTTCTTAAAAAATGGGGAGTAAGGCAAAAGAAAAATTTTTTTATCGCTAACGTTTTTATGTTTGTAGTTGCATCCGCAACTGCTATGTACCCTTTAGTTATAGACTATGCCTTTGATACAATAGGTGAAAATAATAAATCAAAAATATTTATAATTCCTTCATTTATTATCACGCTTACTGTAATAAAAGGAATAGCATATTACTTTCAAACTATTTTTGTAGGTAAGGTTGCAAATGGCATTATTATGGATGTACAGTTAAATTTATATGACAAAATTTTAAATTTTGATTTATTACTTTTAAATAAACACAAATCAGGTTCACTACAATCAAGATTCATTAATGATTTAAATGTTTTAAAAGAGTCTATTATTAGAACTTTAAATAATTTAATAAGAGATTTATTAACATTAGTTGGTCTAGTGGCAAGTATGTTTTATTTAGACTGGGTATTAAGTTTGTGTGTAATTGTTATTTATCCCTTATGTATAAAACCTATAATAGAAATTGGAAAAAAGACTCGCAAGATTTCATTTAAATTACAAGAAAAAGTATCTTCTGCAAGCGCTTTTTTAAATGAAAGTTTTTCAGCTATAAGAGTAATTAAAACCTATAATTTAGAAAAAGTTCAAAAAGCTAAAGCACAAAATAAATTCGAAGAGATATATTATAGTAATATTAAAATAATAAAAACTAGGGCTAAAATAGAACCTACATTAGAAATAATAGGAGGCGTGGCTATATCTTTAGTTTTGGTATTAGCTGGTTTAAGAATTCTTAGTGACTCTTCGGACTTTGGTTCCTTTACTGGGTTTATAAGTGCTTTACTAATTGCTGTTCAGCCTGCACGAGCATTAGGTACATTAAATACAATATTACAAGAAGGAGCAGCTTCATTGATTAGGCTAGAAGAGGTTTTAAGTAAAAAGAACTCTATAATAATTAAAAAAGACGCTAAAATCATAAATACTATTAAAGGTAAAATTAAATTTGATAATGTTAATTTTTTTTATAAAAGAAAAGATATTACCTTAAATAATATTAAATGCTTATTCAAGCCAAAAGAAACAGTTGTGATAGTTGGGGCTAATGGATCAGGAAAATCAACTTTTTTAAATATGATACCAAGAATATTTGATCCCAAAAAAGGAGAAATTTATATTGATGATATAAATCTAAAAAATTTTGATTTAAAGAATTTAAGGTCTCATATAGCTTTAGTATCACAAGACGTAATACTATTTGATACTTCAATATATAAAAATATTGAGTTAGCAAGTCCTGGTGTTAAAAAAGAAGAAATATTAGAAGCTTGTAAAAAAGCAGATGCGCACGAATTTATTTCTAAATTTAAAAAATCTTATGACACTGTTGTAGGAGATAGAGGATTAAGTTTATCTGGTGGAGAAAGGCAAAAAATTTCTATTGCAAGAGCAATTATAAAAAAACCTTCTATATTATTATTGGATGAAGCAACCAGTGCTCTTGATAATAAATCAGAAATTAAAATTAATAAAACCTTAAAAGACTTTTCTACAAATATTACCACAATTATAATAGCACATAGAATAAATACAATTTTAGACGCTAGAAGAATTTTGTTTTTTTATAGAGGTAAAATAATAGCTGAGGGATCTCATAAACAATTGATTAAAAAAAATAGTATTTATAGAAATCATTTTTTAGATTCTTATAAAACT
>NZFJ01000028.1 GCA_002690625.1 Rickettsiales bacterium | reverse complement strand
AATAAATTGAAATTTATTTTTTCTGCTTCAAGTAAAGTTCTTAATTTTTCATATTTTAAAACAGGAGGCTTTTCACTTATTATACTTGTTGATGAAAAAACTATATCGCCCGGCGTAAAAATAACTTCACCACCGTATGATTCTACTAATTTTTTCTCTTCTATAGTTTTAGGATGAATCCCGTCCGTAATATAATCTGATCCTTTTGCAAAAAAGTCTGGTTTTATAATATTAATATTTTTAATTGGTTCAGAGTTATAATCTATAATTACATAATCTACCATATCTAAAACTGATAGATTAATTGCTCTTAATTCTTCTGGAACATATGGTCTATTTTCACCTTTAGTAATATGTGCATCACATGTCAAACTAGCGATTAAAATGTCTGCTCTAGAAGAAGCAAACATTAAATGTCTAACATGTCCTGGATGAACGATATCAAAATTTCCGTGACACATAATTACATTTTTACTTCTGGGCCTACTGCCTATAATTTTACTAATTTCTTCTGCTGTCTTAATTTTTTTTTTATAATTTTTATCATTCATAGTTTATCTATATACAATAAGATGTTTAAAGTAAATTGTTAAACCATGTTTTAGTAGCTATCTTGATAGAATTTTCATCCCACAATGGTGCATCTTTCCAGTATTCAATATTTTCTAATATTTTTTTTACTCCTTCCTCAAAAGACACATTAGGTTTCCAATCTAATTCATTTACAATTTTTGTAATATCAGCCCATGTTACTTCAGGCTCTCCAGGTCTTGTAGGAATATATTTAACTGGACCTTTTAATAGTTTTACCAAGTAATTAATTGTTTGGGGATTACCTGCTCCTAAATTATAAATTTCACCAACTTTTTTGGTTTTACAAGCTTTATAAAAAGCTCTTACCACGTCAGTTACAAATAAAAAGTCCCTTTTTTGATTACCATTTCCTACAACAGTAAAAGGTTTATTAGATAATTTTTGTTTTAAAAATACTCCAAATACTGCCCCATAACTACCTCCGGTTTTTGACCTGGTTCCGTAAGCATTAAAAATTCTTATAACATTTACAGGTAACCCATATACCTTGTTCCAATGTAATACAGAACATTCCCCTAAATACTTGCTCAAAGCATATGGATATTGTGTTGAAATTTGAGCTTTTTCATCAGTTGGAACCTTGGCTAATCCATAACATGAAGAAGATGCAGCATAAACTAACTTTTTAATATTATTATGTCTAGCTCCTTCACATACCTTTACAGTACCTAGTGTATTAACACTCATATATTCTAGAGGTTTATCTATTGACGGGACTATATCTCCAATTCCTGCAAAATGATATATATAATCTAATTCTTTATAAATACTATCATTAGCAATTACATCTCTAATATCTCGTTCATCCAGAATTAGGTTTTTATTATTTTTATGTTGTAATAAGTTGATTGGTTTTCCACTTATTAGATTGTCTATAACTCTTACTTTATTATCTCGTTCAATTAGAAAATCTACCATGTGGCTTCCTATAAAGCCTGCTCCACCAGTTACTAATACATTAGACATAAATTCACTTTATGAGACATCTTTATTCTTCATTACTTTAACATTCACATATTTATCATCTATTAAGCTATTAGGTAACTTACCTTTTTTAAAAGCCTCACATAAATCAAATACTGCATCTTCTAGTGATCTTTTGGGCCTATATCCTAATATTCTAAATATTTTATCAGAGTTAATTTGATAAGACCTTTTATCATCTGTAGGAACCTTTTCTATCAATATATTACTTCTATTATCTATTTTTTCTAAGCTATTTTTAATAATATCTGCAATTTCGTTAACTGAGTAATTTTGATAACCAATATTAAAAGTTTCACCTGATATTTTATCTTCTGGAGCTTCTAAAAATAACTTATAAGCTTCTGCCATATCTTTTACATGAAGATTAGGTCTTTTTTGCTCTCCACCAAAAACTAAAATTTTATTATTATTATACGCATGGTTTGTTAGTATATTAACTGTAAGATCAAGCCTGCATCTAGGACTATATCCACAAATTGTTGCAGGACGTAGTGTAACGCAAGTAAAATTGTGGTCATTATATTTAAACAAAATTGGCTCGCACAGAGCTTTGTACTTGTTATATTGTGTTAAAGGAACCAAAGGGTGTTCTTCTGTAACATTGGGAGATTCTGATACTCCGTAAACCGAACTAGAGGAGCAATATATAAACCTTTTAATACCAGATAATTTTGCGGCTTTTACTAATGGTTCAAAACAAGTATAATTAATAGATTTAGAGAGCCCTGGATCTAGTTCAAAGCTAGGATCATTAGATATGCAAGCCATGTGAATTATAGCATCAACATTTTTTAAGCTAGAAGTGAAATTGTTAATATCTCGAATATCACCTTTAATTATTTTTAAATTTTGATCTATAGGGAGAGTGCCTTCATAAAAAAACATAGTATCATAAACCACTACATTATAACCACTTTCAAGTAAATAGGGGACTAAAACGTTCCCTACATATCCAGCTCCACCTGTTACTAATACTGTATTTATGTTAGCTAATTTCAAATTTATACCTTTACTGATTAATATCTAATTTATAACCAGCTGTCAAAGCATCATTATAAAACATTTCTACTGTTTCTTTACTAAATAAATTTAAATCTTTGCCTATTATTTCAAATTTCTTTATTAAGTCTTGAGAAATTGTTATAATATCAGCGCCAGCTTCTTCTGCATGGAATATGTTAAATAATTCTCTTGGACTAGCCCATAAAAAATCTAAGTTACTATCATTTTTTAAATCTAAACAAGATCTAAAGTGCTTCACAGGATCTATTCCAGCATCGGCAATTCTGCCAGAAAATATCGATATTATATTATGTGTATTTTTGTTTAAAACATTAATTATTTTTTCTACTTGTTTATCAGTAAATCCCGCCGTTATATTCAATTTTACTTCATCTTCAGATAATTTACTAATCGCATCTCCTAAAAACTCTCCTTTTGTATTAGTTACTGGAACTTTAACATAAACATTACTAGCCCAAGATGATATATATTTCGCTTGTTCTATTATTTGATCGCTTTCATCAGCAAATATTTCAAAACTGATAGGCTTTTTATTAACGATATTTAACAATTCTTTTGCAAATCCTTCATAGTCTTCAATCCCTTGGTTTTTCATTAAAGTAGGGTTAGTTGTAAATCCATTAATCAAAGGATCATTATTAAAAATTTTTATTTGTTCTAAATTAGCTCCATCAGCATATATTTTGATATTAAGCCCATTTAAACTTTTCATATCCATTAGAAATCTCCATTTATAAATTTAAAATCTTTTTTTCAGCTTCTTTTAAATTTGTTACTATAAAGTCCGGTATGTAAGGCATGGGCATATTATACTTTCGATCAATCAATATAGTTTTACATCCAGCATTTATCCCAGCCCCTATATCTCTCCAACTGTCCCCTATAATAAAACATTTTTTTAAATCTAGCTTCCATTTATTCTTAGCATCTATTAACATTCCAGGATTAGGTTTATAACAATCGCAATCATCTATACATGTGCATATTCTTATTTCATCTATAGATAAAATTGTTTTTAATTTATTATGCATTTTTTCTAGAACATTTTTACTAATAATACCTTTACCAACATCTTTTTGATTTGTAACTACTATAATTTTATAAAAATTTTTTTTAAAACTATTAATAACTTCCTTGGCCTCCGAATAAATATAAAAATCCTCATATTTAGTAGGAGCAAAAGGTTTTCCTTTTATAATATTAGGCTTATTTAGTACTCCATCTCTATCAAAAAAAATTGCTTTTTCTAACACTTTTTTATTACCATTTAGTAGAGTTCTTTGCTAATAAAGGGTGAGATACTATACAGTGCCAAACAACTGCCTGAAAAGCCTCAGATAGTGGGGTAATTAAAGCAGGATCACTAACAGGAATTACAATACATACATCACTATTTTTTGCAGCATATCCATCAGGTTTTCCTACAACTGAAAAGATTTTCATATTATTTTTTTTTGCTTCTTTAATAGCATTAATAAGGTTAATACTTACATTTTTTTTAAGGTTTCCACCTCCTACTGAAAAAATAAGTATAGCATCTTTTTTATTAGCTTTAGAAACTTTTAAATACTCAGAAAATATTGTTTCAAACCCCTCATCGTTTGTTCTGGCAGTTAATTCTGATACATTATCAGTAGGTGCATAAGCTTCTATATTACACAGCTTTCTAAAATCATTTACTGCGTGACTAGCATTTCCTGCAGAACCTCCAACACCAAGAATAAAAAGTCTTCCATTGCCATCTCTAATCTCAGATAATCCTTCAACTATGTTTTCAATAGATTTATAGGATATCTTTAGACAATCGTTTGAAAATTTTTTAAAAAAATCTTTAATAAAATTCATTTCCCTTCCTTAAATTAACTATTCATCAAATAACTATGTTTGTTTAAAAACCTCCAAGAAATATTACCTGAATTTTTAAGGCCCTCACCTATGTTATATTTATTTTCAAACTTATTAACTTTAAAGTAGTTATTCATAAATTTATTCCTTATACTCAGTTCATTCTTTGATAGTTTATTATTATTTATTAGATCAAACATATCTAGAGTTAATAATTTAATATCATCATTATCATTCTCAATTACCTTAATGCCTTTACTAAGAAACTCATTAGCTGTTTTTATACTATCTAATTTATTTTCTTTAATTTCTTTATAACTTATAAAACGTTTTTCATCTAGTAACCACAATAATTTTGGAATAAATAAGCTGTTCGCTGGAACTGATACTGTTGACAAAGGCCATATATTAGTGCACGCAACAGGAGTATTAAATAGGTGAGAGACTGATAATAAACCACTTGGACCACCCAAAAAAAATTTACAATTAGCTGGTAAATATACATCCATAAAATCACTTTGTTCATAGTAAGCATAATCTATAATATACTCTCTTAATTTGCCATTAAGTTTTTGATTATCACCATTACTCATTCGTATACATTTTCCTCCCTTATTAATAATAAGCTTAGCTGATTCTTTTAACATTTGAAATGAACTGTCCCTTAAATCATGCCTGCTATAATCTAAATCAATAAACCTATTTTTTAGATAATCAGAACTTCTACTATGCAAGCATACATACCAATCATTATTAATACCCATACCTTTCAAAGTACTTATGCCCTTTTTATTTTCCTGTTTAGTAAATTTTAATGTAGGTTTTTTTTTAGGTATACCCCCTTGCTGGATTTTTAAAGGTCCAAAATGCTTTCTTTTAGATAACCAAGGAGCGCAAAGGTGAAAAATAAAGTCTAACTTTTTACTTTCAATAAAATAAAGATGTTTCTTCCACATCTTATATAAGGTTTGGTTTGCAGGATTTTTAGGTACTATAAAAATATTAAACTGTTTCTTATTATTTAAATCTACTTCTTTTGATCTTATTAATACTTCAAAGTAAGTAGCTAAATGACCTATTCTGCCAATTTCTCCTCTGTATATTCTAATTTTTATGAAAGGCTCAAAAATCCATAACAAATATATCAATCTAGTTATTATTACTCTAATACAAAACCTAACAAATATATAAAGTTTACTATTGCTTATCCTATTTAATTTACGCCAAACCGTCTTAAGCATTGTCAAAATATTAACTTATTTTCGGTTGACAACAGATTGCAATAAGATAGTGAGACATTTTAAAAAAACCTGTATGTACTACTTCATCATTCATAGAAAAAATAAAAACATTGTTAAACCATTTCAAAAGTTCTAATTTAAATTCATCCCCATCTTTACAATTAACATGTCCCTCTATACTTTTTGGATGAGCAAATTTTTGAGAAGCTAAAGAAGGAATTCCCAGTATAAAAACACCTTTCTTATTCATTGACTTTAAAATATTTCTCATTGCAAAACTCTCTTTTTCTGGTTTTATGTGTTCCATCATATCTAAGCTATAAATTGCATCATAAACGTTAGGTAAGGGTTTTTCTGTAATATCATGAACAAAAGCCACTAATGGCCAATCAGGGTCATGTCTTGATTTAATATCCTCAATAAAAATTGCATCAAAGTCAGTAACAGCTAAATTTTTTACTGTCTGTTTAACTATACGAGCTCCTGTACCGTCTCCACAGCCTATTTCACAAACATTATTTTGGCCATCCAGCATTTTTGATACAAACTTATAACGAGAAAGAGAAAATAACAAATGTTTTGGATCCTCATTCCAAGTAGTATTAGCGTGAAGTCCTAATTTAGTAGCTCCTCTTTTATTATAATTATCTAAGTGAACTTGATATTGAGGTTCCATAGTTTTTTTTTGTTTATCCAAGCTTTTCTCCTAAAATTATTGTCAAATACTAATTGATTTTAAATTTATAGTAAATTGATTTTTTTTTTCCCAAGTGATAGTATTAATTTTTAAATTATTAGGATTATACATAATGTTATACAAATCTCCTTTCAAAGTTGAAAATACTGAGAATATATACAGTAAACTAAGAAATAGTAATGGTGTAATGGTTTTTGGAACTGGAAATTTAGGAAATATAGTTTTAGCTGCTCTTAAAAAAGCTGAAATAAAGGTTATTAAATTAGTAGATAATAATAAATCAAGATGGGGAAAAATATATAATGGTTTTGAAGTAATAGCACCTAAAGATTTAAAAAAAACAAATAATGAAGTTCCTGTTTTAGTAGCATCTGACCTGACGCACCCATACATTCATAGACAATTAAGAGATTTAAAAATCACCAATGTATATGATTGTGATTTTATCTTTTCAGAATTAAACCTTACCTTAGAGGAATGTAATATATATTGGTCTAAAGAAAAAGTAAGGCAAAAAGTTGATGCCTACATGTACGATTTAATAGCTCAGAAAAATAAAAAAAGTAAATTAAATATTAAAGCTGTAGATTTAGTTTTGACTGAAAAGTGCTCATTAAAATGTAATGGCTGTTCTAATTTAATGCAATATTATGCGAAACCTGTAGATGAAGATTTTGAACAATGTATAAAATCAATTGATAAATTTCTTACAACAGTAGATTATGTCTTCGAAATTAGAGTATTGGGTGGCGAACCATTCATGTATAAAAGAATATACGAGGTTATAGAACATTTATACAAATATGATAATTATGGTAAATTACAAATTAATACTAATGGTACAATATGTCCTAAACCTGAAAAACTTAAATTATTTCAAAATGAGAAAGTTTTTTTTGATATATCTAATTATGGAAAACTTTCTAGAAATATAGAAAAACTTATTTCAGAATTGAATAGACTTAATATTCGTCATAGTGCACAGTCAGTTGATAAATGGCAGGACTGTGGAAAAATAATAAGTACTAATAGAAGTGTAGAAGAAAATAAAGAAGTATTTGGAAACTGTTGCGAAAATCAAGGATTAACTATTTTACATGGTTCTGTTTATTTGTGTCCTTTTGCTGCTAATGCAACTAATTTGAAGGCAATTCCTTACCACTCAAAAGAAATTATAGAATTAGAAAAATACGACAGAGCTGAGTTAAAAAAGCTTATTAGCGACCTATACTTTGAAACTGAATTTTTAGAGGCCTGTAAATCTTGTAATGGAAGAGATCATAATGTTGGAAGCATAAAAGCAGCAGTACAACTTAAAGAGCCTGTTAAATATAAAGTATTATCTTAAATTAGTATTTTATTTTCAATATTTGTT
>NZFJ01000027.1 GCA_002690625.1 Rickettsiales bacterium | reverse complement strand
TTTTAATGTCTTTGACTTTTTTACTTCTTTTATCAGTATAAAAAGTTAAACATTTTATTTTTTTTTCTGCTTTTCTTAAAATAATTGTTCTAGAGTTTATTTTTTTTCCATCAATAGTACTCAAAGTTGGGCAATAAAATTTTGATTTTTTATTAGCAGTACCTTGAACTAAAAATTTCCAAATCTGAGACTCGGCTTCAGTTAAATTGATAAGAAATTTTTTATAAAAATCCAAATTATTTTTTTTCTAAAATTTTAAATTCAATTAATGTGCACAATAAATGTATTATAACAATATGAAGTTCTTGAATGTGCGATGTAATATTACTTTGTACTTTAATACATATATCACTGTGTTTTTCAAGCCTTGATTTATTTGCACCAGTTAAACTAATGACTTTTAGTTTTTTCTTTCTTGCTAAAGTAGCAGCTTCTATAACATTTTTACTATTACCACTTGTAGAAATAGCAAAAAGCACATCTTCCTTATTTCCAATACCTTCAACTTGCCTAGAAAAGATTTTACTAAAATCATAGTCATTGCCAATTGCAGTTATCGCAGAAGTATCGGTATTTAAAGAAATAGCTGGGAAAGATCGTCTGTTTTTTTTAAATCTACCTATTAATTCAGCTGCAAAATGTTGAGCATCAGAAGCAGATCCTCCATTACCACAAATGAGTATTTTTTTATTTTTATTAATAGTTTTAACTAAAAGTTGAGAAGATAAAATTATATGTTTTTTTTCAGCTTCAATTAATAGTTCAATATTATTTTTACTATTAATTAAATATTTAGAAATAATATTTTTCACTTTAATCTCCATCACCTATTTATTTTTAATAAAGTAGTATTTATTTCAGGTAAATAAATATTCTTTGGCGGGATAGAAGATTGCCAAAAAACATCAATTGGTATTCCTCCTCTAGGAGCAAAATAGCCTATACATCTTATCCATTTAGGCTTCAAACTATTTTTTAAGGCCTTTCCTATCATTAATATAACATCCTCATGAAAGATACCAAAATTTCGAAAAGATTGAATAAATAACTTAAATGATTTTGACTCCACAATTAATACATTAGGAACATAATCAATTATTATTGTTGCAAAATCTGGCTGTCCGGTTACTGGGCATATAGAAGTAAACTCAGGTACAGTTATTCTAATATCATAGGCGGTGTCTACATTTTTGTTTTTTATTTTATCAAATTTATATCCTAAAGGGCTACTTTTAAATTGGGTTTTTTTACCGAGGACGCTTGTTTTATTCATTTTTATCTTTACTTACTAATCAATTATATTAACCTTATTCTTAACTAATATATATAGCAATAATTTATTTTGTAATGAGTAAGCAAAAATTTAAAAAAAATAGGCGAACTTTTATAAAAAGATTATTATCTTTATTATTGCTGAAAAATTTATACCCTTTACATTCATATGCAGATGAAGAAAATACGTACCTGTTGAAAGGACCATTAGCAGGAGCTTTTTATTATACTAAAGATAAATCAGGAAGGTGGGAAAAGCTTAAAGAATCTCATATCACTTCTTATGAAATAAATAATGAAATATTAGAAATAACTACACTGCATGAAATGCGAGGATATGACCACTACATAATTAAACATATTTTATTAGATAAAAAATTTAATTTAATATCTGAAAAAGTATTTGATCCTTCAAGAGATACAGCTATGTCAAAACATAATATTACAGGATTTACAGAAAAACTATATGTTCTAAGCATATGTAATAAACACGATACATGGCTAAATATAATTAAACTTTAAGAGTAGTATGAAAAAAAGTATATTGTTAAAATTTAATTTTATTTTTTTATTTTTTTTTTTAATAAACAACTATTTATCTTCTAAGGAAATGCAAAAAGAAATTTTTTTTTCTGCCTATTTAAAAGGCATAAATTTAGCAAGTGCCTCAGGAGAAATTATTATAAAATCTAATAAGTTATACTTTAATCTTAATGCCCGGACTGTAGGCATATTTTCAATAATATCTGAATGGCAACAGACTATAAATGTAGAAGCAACAATACTTAATAATGTGTTAAAAAGTAAAGAATACAAATCTAGCGATTCTAGAGGAAAAAAAAAAGGACATATTTATTTAAAATTTATAAATAATTTTCCAAAAATAATTTCAGCACAGCCAGATCCTAGAGAAGATAAAAGAAGAACAAAAATAAATAAAAATCTTCTTAAAAATACTTCTGATCCTGTGATAGGAATAATTAATATGGGAATAAATGGAAACTGTAATAATGAAGAATTTATTTTCGATGGAAAAAGAAAATATTCTTTAAGATCAAAATTTTTAAAAAAAGATAAAATTGGAAAACACAACTTTTATACAAATGAAATTGATGTAATAAAATGTGAGTTTAATATAAAAAAATTAAATGGTTATACTAAAAAAGAAATAAAAAAATACCCAAAAAATGGTTATATTTGGTATAAAAAAGTAAGGAATAATTTATATTTTCCTGCTAAAATTGAAATCAGTACCAACTGGGGTAGTTTTATATGCCTAATAAAAGAAAAGGATCCTAAACATGAAAGCGATAGTTTGTAATGAATGGTGTAGACCAGAAGATTTAAAAGTTTCAGAAATAGATAAACCTATATTAGATGATAATTCTGTTAGAGTTGAAGTTCATGCTGCAGGAGTAAATTTTCCTGATGTATTAATTGTTCAAGGAAAATATCAATATAAACCGCCTTTTCCTTTTTCACCAGGCTCAGAAGTTTCCGGTATAATTTCTGAAGTAGGAAGTAATGTCAAAAGTTTAAATATAGGTGATAGGATAATGGCAGTAACAGGACATGGAGCTTTTGCCGAAGAAATATGTATTTCTGAAAATAAAGTAACTAAAATTCCAGAAGAAATGGATTTCATAACTGCCGCTAGCATGAGTTTAACTTATGGAACTTCAGCTTATGCATTATACCAAAGGGCTAATATACAAGAGAATGATATAATTTTAATTCATGGTGCTACTGGAGGAGTAGGAATAACAGCTTTAGAAATTTCTAAAGCTACAGGCGCTAAAGTAATAGCTACTGCTAGTACAGATGAAAAACTTAAGGTAGCAAAAGAATATGGCGCAGACTATTGCATTAATTATAGTCAAAATGAATTCAAAGAAAAAGTTAAAGAAATTACTAATGGAAAAGGAGCGAACATTATTTATGACCCAGTAGGTGGTGATGTATTTAATCAATCGCTTAGATGTATAGCATGGGATGGTAGAATATTAATTATAGGTTTTGCTTCTGGAACCATTGCATCTGCTCCTACAAATTTACCTTTATTAAAAAACTGTTCTATAGTTGGAGTTTTTTGGGGTGCCTGGAGGGACAGAGATCCAAGTGGACATAACCTTAATATGAAAAAAATATTAACATTTTGGAAAGAAAAAAAGATTAGACCTAAAGTTTCAAAAGTTTTCAGTTTGGAAGATACAAAGCATGCACTAAAGGCATTAGTTAATAGAGAAATTATAGGTAAAGCTGTAATAAAAATTAGATAATTAAAATTTAATCTTTTCTAAAACTATTTTATCATAATTGATTACTAAATTATTTTTTTTGATAAACTTGACTTCATCGTTATTATTTTTAGAAGCTTTATCTAAAGAATCTATGATTTTTTCCATATATTCTTTTTTAAAATCATGATTTACTACCAAAATCATATTTTCGAAAGAATACAGAGTTTTAGAATGTTTTAACAAGTTTTGAAAATTATGAGATTTTTCATTTTTTAAATCTATTAATAAATTATCAGAAATAATAGCTAAAGGAATTTGGTTTGTAATTAATAAGTTAACTAACCTCTCTGAGTCTCTAGCTCTTGCTACTCTTGCTTTAGCTTCTGGTAAATACTCATCAAGTATTACTTTTAGGTTCTTTGTAAAATCAAATGCTCCTTTATCTGTTTTAGTACACATTACGAGCATGTGCATTTGTCTATAAACCTCATGCTGTCCCCACGGTGCATGTCCACTAATAAAAAGTGAAATTACTAATATAAATAATTTAAGTTTACGTGTAATTTTCATTTTACTACGGAGACGTATTACTACATCTCCGTAAAAATATTAGTTATCTAATTTCTGTTTTTATCAAAAACATCAAGATTCAAAACTGCGGTAATAACATAGTTAGGAACGTCAACAACTTGACCTACTCTAAGATCAACTGCTACAGAACAAAGAATATAAGCTTGTTCCTTAGAAAGACCATGTTCATCAACTATATAATCTATCATTTGCAAAAGTGCGTGTCTTGCGGCCAAAGTCAGAGACTCAGATAGATTTGCTAGGTTAGTAATTTTTTCTCCACCAAGGTATTTATAGTACTCTAATTCTGTACCAGCATCTTTTACTGGTATCCCAACTGTTTGATAAAATTTAGTTGGCTCAATATCTCTAATTTCATCATTTCCTTTAGTTGCAGGCATTACCATTTTTTTACCTTGTCTTTTTAGTATTTTAGTTCTTACTTTAACTATTGCACCCATTTCTATAGCTGTACCAGAGACTTCTCCATCACCCTGAGCATAATGAACATCTCCTGCAAACAGTCCACACCCGTCAATAAAGCATGGAAAAATAATTTTTGTACCAACTTGCATTTGTTGCACGTCCATATTACCACCATTTTCTCTAGGTGGTATAGTTCTTAAGCAATCATCTTTGTGTTTACCATTTTCTGCACAAATATCCGCAGGTAGTGCAAATCCTGGATCAGGAGTAAGTACTACTCCACCAGCAGCAGCTAATTCTGCTTCTCTTTTTTTCCAACTTGCAACTTCTTTTAAACCTGGAAGAACACCAATAGATCCTGGAAATGCTTCATAAGGTATTGTAACTCCAGGCATAGCATCCGAAACAGCACCTATTCTAGTTAACTTCCAATTTACTATATAAGGTTCTGTAAATAAATCTCTTAAAAATCCAAACCCAGGCACAATAACTGTATATCCATATTCATCAGGAACTATATCTAATAATTCTACTTCAAGAGCATCTCCTCTTTTTGCGCCTTTGATGAAGACTGGACCTGTCATTGGATGTACTTCTCCAAGATTTATTGTAGGAACATCTTCAGCAACAGCATCTAAACTATAATTACTATCAAGTGCATCTCTAGTATGTAATACAATAATATCGCCTGGATTTGCTGTAGCTCTTGGTTCTATTGCTGGATGATACCTGTTAAAACAATTTACATCATCTTTACAATGATCACCTGTCTTTTTAATTTCTATAATGTTTTTCCACTTAGAATCTGTTGTATCAGCATGAATATGCCATGCAAACAATAACCCTAGGCAAAAAATTAAAATTTTTTTCATAATCTTCTCCTAAATTTATAATATTTTTAATTTTATTAATATGCTAATATAACATCTTTTAACATTAATGGGAGATAAAATAATGAAATTTAGCAAAATTACTATAATTCTTTTTTTTATTTACATTTGTTCTTTTGTAAAAGCAAAAGATGAAATTAAAATAGGTATTTCTACCTTTTTATCTGGAGGAGCTGCATCTAGTTTTGGTATCCCCTTAAAACAAGGTTTAGAATTTATGTTTGATGCTATTAATAATGGAAATTTACCCGAGCCATATAATACTCCAGGTATTGGAGGTAAAAAGATCTCTTATTTTTTTATTGATGAGTCAGGAGGTGCTACAAAGCAAGTTTCAGAATTTAGAAATATGGTACAAAGAGAAAAAGTTGATATAGTAATGGGCTATATTTCTTCTGGAGACTGTTTAGCTATACCATCAGTAGCTGAAGAATTAAAAAAATTAACTATTTTAATTGATTGTGGTACTCCAAGAGTTTTTGAAGAATCTAACTATAAATACGTGTTTAGAACTGGGCCTCATGCAGCAATGGATAATATTGCTGGTGCTTTATACCTTAAAAGAAAAGGAATTATGCCTACAAAACTAGCAGCTATAAATCAAAACTATGCTTGGGGGCATGACTCATGGGCTGATTTTAAAGGGTCAATTGACATTTTTTTTCCTGGAACTAAGGTAGTTTCAGAACAATTTCCAAAGTTTCTTGCCGGACAATATGGTAGTGAAATTTCTGCTATCATGGTATCTAAACCAGATCTAATACACTCTTCTATGTGGGGAGGAGATCTAGAATCGTTTATAATACAAGCTGCCACTAGAGGTCTTTTTAGAAACTCAACAGTTTTTTTAAGTGCTGGTGATCATGTTTTACCATCTTTAGGCAGAAACATGCCTGACGGAGTAATAGTTGGAGCTAGAGGACCTCACGGAGACCTTGCTCCTGATACAACCTTGGCAAATTGGTTTAAAGAAGGATTAAAAAATAAATTAGGTATAAAAATGACGACGCAACCAATGCATAAAGGTGCGATGGCTGCATTATTTATTAAAAAAGCTTATGACAAAGCTACAATTGAAATGGGATCTTTTCCAAATACGGAAGAAGTAATTAAATATATGGAAGGTCTAAAATGGGAAACACCAAGTGGTGATGCAGAAATGGCTCTAGGTAAAGGTCATCAAGCAATTCAGAATCAAGCTATAGGCATTACTAAGTGGGATAATAAAGAAAAAAGGGTTAAACTTGTTGACATTGAGTATTTTAATGCTGGCTGTGTTAATCCTCCTGAAGGAATAAAATCTTTAGATTGGATAAAAGGAGGTTTTAAAGGAGCAGACTGCTAATCAAAAATTAATCTTTTTCTTTATCTTTAGTCTCTCTATTACCATTGTTTTTTTCTTTGTTGTTTTTACTACTACTTAATTTACTTTGTTTACTAATACCAAGTTCTCCCTGTATTCTTCCTCCAGAGTCTACTACAATAACTTCATACTTTGCCCTTCCTTGCATTAATCCTTCTTTTCTTACATGTAAATTTTTAACATTATATTTTCCTTTGGTAACTCCATTTATAATTAAAATTTCAGCTATAATTTCTCCTTCAAAATTTCCACTTGGGCCTATTATAACTTCATGAGCTCTTATTACGCCTTTCATAATACCATCAATATGTATATTACCTTCAGTATTAACTTCTCCGCTAAAATCTATACCCTCTGCAATTATAGATAAAGTACTACCATTTCTTCTTTTATCATTAAAAATATTATTATTTTTTAAAAACATTGCTTCCTATTTTCAAGAATGGTCTTGGGTTTCTTGCCTTATTTTTAAATTTAATTTCATAATGTAAGTGTTTACCAGTTGATCTTCCAGTATTTCCTATTTTACCTATCACATCACCTAAATCAACAGATTCACCTTTTTTCACAAATATTTTTGATAAATGAGCATATCTAGTATGTATTCCATGACCATGATCAATAAAAACTGACTTACCATAAGACCCATAATTTCCAACGAATGAAACTTTTCCAGCTGCTGTTGATAGTATGCTAGAACCCCATGCAGCTCCAAGATCAATGCCTTTATGAAATGCTTTTCTTTTTGTATAAGGGTCTTTTCTGTAACCATAACCACTAGTTATATAATAATTTTCAATTGGAGCAGCTAGTGGAAGAGATAATAATCTTTTTCTTAAAATCTCAAATTTATTTGACTTGTCATATATTGCATTAGCTATTTTTGCATCCTGATCTTCAAACTCTAAAGGTCCACCTATTTCATTATCAACACTTAATTTATTAAAACTTAATAAGTATTTAGCTCTTGTTTTAGAAAAAATTGTTTCAATTTTTTTAATTTTTTCATCTAATAAACTAACAGTCATTTTTTTAACAGTATTATTCAGATTATAGTAAAACTTTTCCTTTTCTCTTTGCATAGCTAAATTATAGCTTAACATTTTTAACTCAGTTGTAGCTTGAGTACTTTCTTTTATA
>NZFJ01000026.1 GCA_002690625.1 Rickettsiales bacterium | reverse complement strand
AACACTTTGGATAGAGAAAATGCATCTAAATTATTAAGAAAAGTTTTTCCTAAGAACTTTATCTTTGGATTAGTTCTATCCATATTAGCTATTTTACTTTCAATTATAGAAGAGCAAAAAATTAGTTTAATTATTTCAACTTTTTTAACATGTTTATTTTTAGCAAATTTGTATTACATCATGCCTAAAATAAATGCTATTTCCGATAAAGATAAAAAAAGAAAAAAACACTCTAGAAGTTTTAAAAAATTTCACTTATTTTCTGTAATATTATATTTATTCAAAATGATAGCTTCAATAATAGGTATTGTATTAATTTATAACTAAATTAATGATGATGCTCATTATTTCCTATAATTACCTTAAATTTAATAGGTATTACTAATTCTTTATCAAATACTAGTTTAGCATCTAACATTCCATTATCTTCTAGGTTTTTATTAAAGTTGAAAAACATAAAATGATAAGATTTAGATTTAAATTCCAATATTTCTTTAGGTTTAATTGATATCCCATTATTTATAGGGCGCATTTTATATACATCATTTTCTATGATTACTTCATGTATCTCTTGAGTTTTAGCTATATTAGCCTCTAAACTAATAAGTTTAATTTTCTTATTAGATTTATTTATTATTTTCATATATCCAGCACCTACTTTAGAGTCTAGTTTAACAACTTTTATTATAGGGTAATCTATCTCTATGTCTTCTTTGCTATAATCATGGGCAAGAGCAACATAGTTTAAAATAAAAAATAAATGTATGAAAATAATTATTTTTTTCATATTATCAATATAATATGTTTACAAAAAAAGTTAATACTTTTGTTTTAATTATTTGCACCTTATTTTTTAAAAAACTTTATGCTGAAGAAATGTTGATTGATAGTTTTAATAATGGCAATCAAGAAAACTGGGAATTTATTTCAGATCAAGTCATGGGAGGGGTTTCATTTGGAAGTTACCAAATTATTAATGAAGAAAGTATATCTTTTTTAAGATTAACTGGCTTTGTAAGTTTAGAAAATAATGGAGGTTTCATTCAGGTTAGAAAAAACCTTAAAAATATTAAAAATGACAATTTTAAGGGCATTAAAGTCAAATCTAGAGGAAATGATACAGAGTATTTCATTCATATAAGAACAAAGTTTACATTGTTGCCTTGGCAGTATTATCAAGGAAAGTTCTTTGTAAATAGTGAATGGCAAGAAATAAAACTAAACTTATCAGAGTTTAAGCGTTCTGGTTCTTTTCTACCCAAAAGCATAAACCCTTCAACCGTTAAATCAATAGCATTAGTAGCATTTGGAAAGGAACATAGAGTTAACGTTGACCTCAGTGAAATAATACTTTACTAAGTATTATGAAAAAAAATAATTTTAATTTCAAAAACACATTTAGAGTTAGATATTCCGAAGTAGATGCGCAAGGAATTGTATTTAACGCGCATTATTTTACTTATTTTGATTGTGCAATTACTGAGTATTACAGAATAATTAAATTTGATTATATTAATGATGTGAAAAAAAATAAAAAAGATTTTCATGTTATAAAGACTATTACTGATTTTAAAAAACCAATATTATTTGATCAAGTTATTGATTGTGCTGTAAGAGTATCTAAAATAGGAGTAACAAGCTTGACGTATGAATTAGCTTTATATCCTAATAGGAAAAATGATCTTCTAGCATTTTGTACTACTATACAAGTTTATACTGATCAAATTATAAATAGATCTACCCCTTTATCAAATAATTTAATAAAAAAAATTAAAAAGTTTGAAAAATTTTAATGATTACACTAATACTATTATTTAATTCTTAAAAAATCGAAATAATATAAATATGTTACGAAATATAGCAATAATAGCTCATGTTGATCATGGGAAAACCACTCTTATAGATTCTATGATGAAGCAAAGTGGGATTTTTAGAGAAAATGAAAACCTTAGTGAAAGGCTAATGGATACTGGTGATCTTGAAAAAGAACGAGGTATTACAATTTTAGCTAAACCTACTTCAATTTTATGGAATGATATAAGAATAAATATTATTGATACACCCGGACATTCTGACTTTGGAGGAGAAGTAGAAAGAGTTTTGAGTATGACAGATGGTGTAGTGCTTTTAGTAGATGCTGCAGAAGGGCCAATGCCACAAACTAAATTTGTTCTAGGTAAAGCTCTTGCTCAAGGCCTTAGGCCTATAGTTATAGTAAATAAAGTAGACAGAATAGATAGTAGAAGTGAAGAAGTAGTTAATGAAGTATTTGATCTTTTTGTAGATTTAGATGCTAATGAAGAACAATTAGATTTTCCAGTATTATATTCTTCTGGAAGAGATGGTTGGTGTGTTAAAGATTTAAAAGATGAAAGGATAAACTTGCATGATTTATTTAATTTGATTTTAAAACATTTCAAAAAACCAGAAGTTAATACTGATAAACCATTCGCGATGTTAGCAACTTTATTATCTTATGATCCTTATCTAGGAAGATGTTTAGTAGGAAAAGTTGAGCAAGGCAGCATATCAGTTAATACAAATGTTAAAACCATAAATATTAAAGGTAATGAAGTAGAAAAAGGAAGGTTAACAAAATTATTTATTTATCAAGGTACAAATAAAATTGCAGTTAATGATGTTAAAGCGGGAGATATTATATGTATAGCTGGTTTAACAAAATCATCAGTTTCGGATACAATTTGTGATTTTATTGTAGAAGCCCCTTTAACCGCTACAGCTATAGATCCACCAACTATGGCCGTTACCATTACGGTTAATAGTTCTCCTTTATCAGGGTTAGAAGGTAAACATGTGACATCCACTAAAATTAGAGAAAGACTTCTAGCTGAAGCTGATTCAAATATTGCTATAACTTTTAGCGAAAATGATAATAAAGATTCTTTCGAAATTGGAGGAAGAGGAGAACTTCAAATAGGTATACTGGTAGAGACAATGAGAAGAGAAGGCTATGAATTAAGTTTATCATGTCCACGTGTATTAGTTAAAATAAATGATAAAGGAAAAAAACTTGAGCCATTTGAAGAAGTAACTATAGACGTTGATAATGAATATTCTAGTATTACTGTGGACTCTATTAATAGAAGAAAAGGAGAAATGGTAGAAATGAAGCCAATGGGAAAAGGTAAAACTAGATTAGTTTTTAATGTCCCTTCGAGAGGTCTTATAGGATATCATGGCCAGTTTTTAACAGAGACTAGAGGAACTGGAATATTAAATAGAATTTTTAAATCTTATGGAGAGTTTAAAGGAGAAATTGAATATAGAAGAAATGGAGTGCTGATAGCTACTGAAGCAGGAAATGCTATATCTTATGCTTTATTTAATATACAAGAGAGAGGTAAATTATTTATTGACCCTCAGTTTAAAGTATACGAAGGAATGATTATAGGAGAACACAGCAGAGATAATGATTTAGAAGTCAATGTTTTAAAAGGAAAGAAGTTAACTAATGTAAGAGCGTCAGGTACGGATGAAGCTATAAAACTTACACCTTCATTAAAAATGTCTTTAGAACAAATGATGGCATATATCAAAGAAGATGAACTATTAGAAGTTACGCCAAAAAGTTTGAGGTTAAGAAAAAGATATTTAAATGCAATTGAGAGAAAAAGAAAATCTAGAATTTAGTTTTACTAACTTTAAAAATAAAAGAATAATCAAAAGCAACTTCTTCTATCCCCGAGTCTCTCCCTGTTTTTCCTCCATGGCCTCCTGCCAGCTCAGTTTTTAAAAGTAAAATACTTTTATCTGTTTTAAATTGTCTTAACTTGGCTACATATTTTGTAGGTTCATCAAACAATACTCTGTTATCAAAGAGACTAGTGGTAACAAGAATATGAGGATATTTTTGTCTTTTTATATTATTATATGGAGCATAAGATTTGATATATTTAAAGTGTTTTTTGTATTTTTTTGCATTTCCAAATTCTTTAAATTCTCCTACTGTTAAGGGTAGAGAATGGTCTAAGTTAGTTGTTAGTGAGTCTACAAAAGGCACAGCCATAATTGCTGCTAAAAATAGATCAGGTCTCATATTTAATACAGCTCCAATTAATAATCCTCCGGCACTTCCTCCCATTCCTATAATTTTACCTTTACTTGTAAATTTGTTTTTAATTAGATGTTCAGCACAAGAAATATAATCTTCAAATGTATTTTTTTTCTTTAGCATTTTTCCATTTTTCCACCATGTCATACCACATTCCATCCCACCTCGAATATGTGCATTAGCCCAGATAAAACCCCTGTCAACTAGACTAAATTTGGCGGAAGAGAAACTATTGCCAATTGATGATCCATATGATCCATACCCATAAAGTAATAATTTAGCTTTACCATCTAATTTGGTATTTTTATGTCTTATTATAGTAATTGGTATTTTTACATTATTTTTTGTAATGGCATATAGCCTCTCTGTTAGATAATTATTTTCATTGAATCCTGAGGGAATTATCTGTTTTTTTACAATTTTTTTTGTGTTATTTTTTAAGTTATAAATAAAAGTTTTATTAGGGCACCTTGGAGCTGAATAATTTATGTATATTTTATTACTATTTTTGTTTTTCTCATAGGAAGATACAGAAATTGACTTTATCTCTTCTTCAAAAAAATTTATTTCTTTAACTTGATTAGTTTTAAAATTTTTTGCGTATATTTTTTGATTTGCATTATTTCTCTCTGACCAAATAAACCAATCTTTTAAAATTATATAGCTACCTACAATTGTATTTTTCTTTGCTTTGATAAAATCTTCTTTTTTATTATTTTTAATTTTATGTTTTATTCTTTCAATTTTAAAGTCTAATGCTTTTTCATTAGTGTGAATATAAAAGTACCCTTTCCATGAGTCCAATGAGTATATGATATCTTCTTTAAAGTCTTTAAAAAGTAATGGCTTTAATGATTTTAAATCTTTTTTCAAATAATAACATTTATTTGTAGCATGATCTCCAGTTGAGATTATATAGAAATTTTCGTCAGAAGTAGTATAAATACTAACAGAAAATCTTTCAATAGATTCACTATATATTAATTTATCTGATTTTTTGGTAGCACCTATTTTATGTAAATATATAGATTTAGATCTATGATTCTTATCTAACTTTGAGTAAAAAATATACTTATCGTCATATGAAAAAATTATACTTCCATTAGTTTCTCTTATAATATCAGGAAGATTTTTATCAGAACTAATGTTTCTCAAGTAAATATCATAATATTCAGATCCTTTTAGGTCTAAAGAATAAGCTAAAATTTTATCATTGTGACTAACAGTAAGGTCTCCTAAACCAAAATAATCAGAATTTAATTTCTTTTTTTCTTTGTCTCCATTCCATATTTCTTCAATTTTGCCTGTTTTTAATGCTTTTCTTAATTTTATAGAATAATTCCCTTTTGTTGTTGTTTTAGTCCAATAAGAGTAATTTTTATCAATAAAAGGCAAAGTTTTATCAGCTAATTTAATTTTATTTTTAATTTCTTTGAATAATAAGTTTTGTATTTTTTTTTCCGATTTCAAAATAAAGTTAGTATAATTATTTTCCTTTATTAGATAATTGCTTACTTCTGAATTTAATAATTTTGGATTAGTTAATACATCAAGAATATTTTCTTGATGTACCCAACTATAATTATCTGTAAGTTTAATATTATGAATAGTTTTAATGCTTTTTTTTTTTTTTAAAATTGGCGGCTTCATTTATAGTATTGCTCCTATTTTTATTAAACTAATTTTTTTTTTAAACGTAGTTATAATATGTTTATAATTAGATTAAAATATGCGTAATGAATAACACTAAACTATTTGTAATTTTAGGCAACCAACTTTTTAACCCTATTTATATTGATAGAATTAAAAAGTTTGATTTTTACATGAGTGAAGATTTTGGTCTATGTAGCTATGTGAAACATCACAAATTTAAAATATTACAGACATTATCTGCTATGCGTTCTTACAGAGATGAATTAAAAAAAATTGGATTAAAAGTTACTTATTTAAGTATTGAAGATGATAGTTTTTATCAAGAGTACTTTTCTAAACTAAAAATCTTTTTAGAAAACAATAAATATAAAGAAGTTTATTTTTTTGACATTGAAGATAAATTTTTTGAAGATAAACTTAAAAAAATTAACCTTAACGTAAAAATACAAATAATAAAGTCTCCTATGTTTTTGTATGATCGGTCTGAGCTCAAACTTCTTTTTGATAATAAAAAAAAGCCACTAATGGCAAATTTTTATAAGCATAGCAGAAAAAAACATAATATTTTAATTGATAATGATGCTCCTACTGGAGGAAAATGGAGTTTTGACGAAGAGAACAGAAAGAAATTACCTAAAGATATAAAGATACCGAATATGCCGAAAATAGAAAAGACTAAGCATACTTTAGAACTCATTCCTATTGTAAATAAAATTTTTAAAGATAATGTTGGTGATTTAAATGAATTTTGGTTGCCTACTAATAGAAATTCTTGTAACAAGTTTTTTGAAAACTTTTTAAATAAAAAATTTTTTTTATTTGGAGATTATGAAGATGCTATCAATACTAACGACGACTTTTTGTTTCACAGCGCGTTGAGCCCTATTGTAAACATTGGTTTATTAACCCCTAAAGAAATTTTAAAAAAATTAGATTATTATGCAGATAAAATAAACATAAACTCTTATGAGGGTTTTATTAGGCAAATTATTGGATGGAGAGAGTTTATCAGAGCAATGTATCAAGCTTTTGATAAAAAATTTTTAACGGGTAATTATTTTAATAATAAAAGAAAAATGAATGAGAGCTGGTATAATGCTAGCACAGGTTTATTACCTTTGGATGATGCTATCTCAAAAGCTAGAAAATTAGGTTGGAACCATCATATAGAAAGACTTATGATTATATGCAATATTATGAATCTTTCTGAAATAAACCCTGACGAGGTTTATAACTGGTTTATGGAATTTTACGTGGACTCTTCTGATTGGGTTATGGTCCCTAACGTTTATGGAATGGGTTTATTCAGTGATGGGGGAATATTTTCTACTAAACCTTACATTTGTGCCTCAAGTTATATTTTAAAAATGTCTAATTATAAAAAAGGACCCTGGAGTGACATTTTAGATGGTTTATATTGGAAATTTATAGATAATAATAGAGATAAACTTAGAATAAATCCTAGAATAGGAATTATGACTAAGATGGTTGATAACATGGAAAAAAATAGAAAAAATAAAATTTATGCTGCAGCCGATAAATTTCTTAATATACACACGTCTTAATTTATGAAGAATGATCTTCCAAGCAAAATATGTATAATATGCAATAGACCATTTAATTGGAGAAAAAAATGGAAGCTCAATTGGAATGAAGTACTATACTGTTCTAAAGGTTGTAGATTAAAAAAAAGCAAAATTAGCATTAATAATAAATATGACTAAAAAAAAATACTCTAAAATACTCATAACTATTATATTTGTATCAATTATTTTTATAACTTTTTATGTCTTTTTAGAGAATAAAAATCTTTTTTCTATTACTTATCTATTAGATAATTATCTTTCTGTTAAAGAAAAAGTTTTAAATAATTTCGTGTTATATTATATAACTTTCTTTGTCTTGTACTTTAGTATTTCGGTTTTAGCACTTCCTGTAGCCGGTTTATTGTGTTTATTAATTGGAGCTCTTTTTGGTTTTTTGTATGGGATTATTTTAGCTTCTTTTGCTTCTAGTTTAGGAGCCCTTGTATGTTTTTTATTATCAAGATATTTATTTAAAAGCTACATTGAAAATAGATTTGATAAAACTATAAAAAAAATAAATCGTGGGATAGAAACAGATGGCATTTACTATCTTTTCTTTGTGAGAATGACACCAATTTTTCCTTTTTTTTTAATAAATATTATATTTTCTGTTACTAAAATAAAGGCTTATAAATTTTACATTTTTTCTCAAATAGGTATGTTGTTTGGAACAGCATTATTTATAAATGCTGGCACACAAATATCAAAAATAAATTCAGTTGAAGATATTTTTAGTAATTATGTTATTATGTCCATTATTTTAATAGCTTTTTTCCCATTAATATTAAAGAAAACTATTGAAAGAATTAGAGGAAAATTATGAATAGCTTTAAAAAAGAAAATTTTTTATCAAAAAAGAAAATTTTAAATGGATGGATTCATATAGATTCAACTTTGACGGCAAAGATAATGGCTTCAAAGAAATTTAACAGTATTACAATAGATTTACAGCATGGAATGCTAAGTTTTGACAAATGTAAAGATGTTATTCAAATACTTTCAAACTATAATATTTTTCCAATAGTCAGAGTACCTTCTAACGAAATAGGTATTATAAACAAAGTTTTAGATGCGGGGGCATATGGAATTATCTGTCCTCTTATTAATACAAATGATGAATGTAAAAAGTTTTTAAATGCATGTTATTATCCACCTTTAGGTATTAGAAGTTTTGGCCCTACAGTTGTGGCTTCTGATAATAAAAACTACTTTTTTGAAAGTAATAGTAATATTTTGAGTATAATAATGATTGAAACTAAAGAATCAGCTATCAATTTAAGCGATATATTATTAAATAAAAACCTAGATATGTTATACATAGGGCCATATGATTTATCTATCAACTTTGGCTTTTCTCCAGAAGACGTTTATGAAAATAAAAAAATGTTAGAGATTTACAATGAAATTTTAAATAAGGCTAAAGAAAAAAATAAAAAGGTTGCTATACACTGTTCTGGTGCAGAGACAGGTAATTTCTTTTTAAATATGGGATTTGATATGGTTACAATCTCAACTGATCTAAATATATTAAGTAAAGGAATTTTAAAAGAGTTAGAGAGCTTATAATTATGCTATAGTAAAAGCTAATATAAAATATAATAATTTCTTATAAATATACATTGACATCATTTAACTTACTCATATATAAATATTAGTTTAAAATTAATTTACTAAAAACTATGGGAGAAAATATGAAAAAATTAGTTACTTTACTTACTGGTCTATTTTTTGTTTTGAGCTCAATAAGTGCAACACAAGCTAAAGATGATGAAGAAGTAATAAAAAAATTAAGCAGCATGTATGCTTCTGGCGCCGACTACAGTTGGGATAACGTCCCACAAAGCGGTAAATATGCTGATAATGTAAGAAAAAATATAATTTCAAAAATCAAACTACCAACAGGTTTTAAAATTGAACTTTTTGCAGTAGCTCCTGATGCCAGAAATATGGCAATTAGTCGAAACAAAGGAGCTGTTTGGATTGGAACAAGAAAAGACAGAGTTTGGCAAGCAGTAGACAGAGATATGGATAATGTAGCAGATACAGTAGAGAGGTTTGCTCCGAACATTAAATTCGATATTCCAAATGGACCTTGTTACAGCGATGATGGTTTTTTATATATAGCTGAGAGAAACAGAGTCTTAATGTTTCCTGCAGCAGAATATTTTATGGAAAGCCCAGATACTGTAGCTGTACCTATAATTAACCAAGGTGAGTTAATTCCAGAATCAGAAGAATCTTACAATCATACCGGTAGAGTTTGTGCTCTTAAAGGCAAGAAAATTTATGTAAGCATGGGGCAGCCTTTTAATGTTTCACCACCAGCAAAACAAAAGTTATTTAATGAAGTTGGCATAGGCGGAATGATAAGTGTTGACCGTTTCTCAGGTGAAGGAAGAACTGTTGTAGCAACAGGTATTAGAAATTCAGGAGGTCATGCTTTTAACCCTAAGGATGGAAAGCTTTGGTTTACTGATAACCAAGTTGATGGTATGGGTGATGAAACTCCTCCAGGTGAGCTAAACAAAATGCCAAAAATGGGTATGTGGTATGGACATCCTTATTATGGCGGTGGTAATGTAAGAACTGATGACTATAAGAATGATAAAATACCTCAGGATCTAGCATCTAGATATGTTAAACCACAAGTGGATATGATAGCTCATGCTGCTGATTTAGGAATGATGTTTTACACTGGTACTATGTTTCCTGAAAAATATAGTAACGCAATATTTAGTGCACAACACGGTTCTTGGAATGCAGTTAAGCCAAGAGGAGCTAGGGTAATGGTTACTTTTCTAGACAGTAAAGGTAATGCTAAAGAGACAAAGCCTTTTGCGGAAGGATGGATGACTGATATGGGAACATATTTAGGCAGACCAGTTGATGTTCAGCAATATGTCGATGGATCAATTTTAGTTTCAGATGACAAGGCTGGAGTTGTTTATAGAATTAGTTATTCAGCGTCCGAATAAATAATTTATAAAGGTTTAGAGTGAGCTATTAACTTATAGCTCACTTTTTTTATCATGAAGTTTTCATCATATTTTTTTTGTTATTTATATATATTTATTGGTATTGTTAATGCTGATGAAAATACAAAGAAGGGTAAGGAAATAGCCCAGAATATTTGCTCAGTTTGCCATGGCTTGAATGGCCAAGCAAATACAGGTGGAAATTCAGTTTTAGTTCCTCATTTAACCGCTCAAAATGAATTTTATTTGATAGAAAAATTAAAAGATTATAAAAGCAAAAAATTAGAGCATCATCAAATGTCACTTATTGCAGATATGCTTTCAGTAGAAGATATTAAGAACGTTTCAAAGTGGTATTCAAGTATTAAAGTTGAGATTGAAAATATTGAGTAAAATATGCCGGATGAAGGTAATAAATTATACTATCAAATTAGGCTAGACGTTGAAGAAGATTTAGCAAAAAAAATAAGAAAAAAAATAAGTTTTGATATACTTCCAAAGTTGTATGAGATACTTAAAAAATATAATGCTGACTTAGTTTGTCAATATGATGCTTTCTGTAACTTTTTGAAAGAATGCGAATTGGAAAAAAATATAGATAATCCATTATACAGATGGACTAAAGATACAGTGTTAAATCAGAGTAAAAAATCAAAATATTTAAAATCATTCACTGTTTATGTTAATAATGAACAATTATATTCTAAAACAGTAGCTGAACAAATAGAAAAAAAACTTTCAGATTTAAATGAAAAAAGAATAATAAAAATACATAAATTTAATTCAGATCCTAAAAACAATCCTCAGCCACCAAAAAAATATTTTTAATCTTTTTTTGATTTATAAAAATAATTTCTAAAGAAGTTAACTTTTTCCATCCTAGCTAGTATGTACTCGCTATGAGTAAGTGGTATTGTATTAGAATTTTTAGCAATAATATTAATATTTGGTTCGGTATTAAATTGATTTATAGGCTTTCTGTTAACTTTATTAGTTTGTGTTTTAATTTTAACATTATTTTTAAATGCAATGTCTTGATAATTATCAGGATTCTGGTCATTGTTTGATGAAACTATGTCATAATTTTTATTATTTTTAACAAATAATAAAGTATTATATACCTTGGCAGAATATTTTCTTCTTCTTGTATTTCTATAAGAATGATAATAACCTACTGCTTTTTTCCATGATCCAAATTTTTTGTATAAGCTTATAAGTTTTTTTGAAGCCCATTCTACATTAATATCTGGATTAAAAGCATTATCAAAGTTAGTAAATGCTTTAGGATGATACATGTAATTAACCTGCATGCAACCAAGGTCAATATTTTTTTTTCCTGTTTTTACATAGTTTTTAACATATTCAACTACTTCTGTTTTAGTTTTAAAAAACATACCTTTTCCTCTTACATTTATTGTCCAAGGCCAAGGTAGAAAATCTTGTTTATTAACTTTTCTGCCAGACTCTGTTAAAGCTATTGATAGTAATAAGTTTTCAGGAAGATTATATTTTTTTTCATATTTTTTAGCTGCTACTACACAAGAATAATTTTTTGCTAGAGCATTTGTTGCTATAAAGATAAATAAACTAAATTTAATAATTAAATTCATTAAGAAAATATTGCAATCAATATGCCATATTTTCTAAATTTGACGTTTATAGTATTTGTTCTTAATATATATTAAAGGTGAATTTATGTTTGGAATGATGTCAAAACAACAACTGCTTGTTTCTTCTTTGATAGAACATAGTGGAAAATATCATGGAAATACTGAAATAGCTTACTGTTCAACAAATGGTGAAGTAAAAAAAACTAATTACAGTCAAACCTTAAATAGTATAAAAAAGCTAGCTAATGGTTTAACATCGCTAGGAGTAAAATTGGGTGATAGAATAGGAACGTTAGCATGGAGCAACCTTTATCATTTTGAACTATACTATGGAATATCTGGAATTGGTGCTATTTGTCATACTATCAACCCTAGACTTTTTACAGAACAAATAGTTTTTATAATAAATGATGCTAAAGATAAGTTGCTTTTTATTGACCTAGATTTTATAGATATAATTTCTGAAATTAGCAATAAATTAAAAACAGTAGAAAAAATTATAATTTTATGTAGCGAAGCAGATTTTCCAAAAGATTTAGAATTTGATAAGGAAGTTTTATGTTATGAAACATTATTAAACAATGAAAATGCTTTAAATAGCTGGCCAGACTTTTCAGAAAATACAGCGTCTTCTCTTTGTTATACCTCTGGGACCACAGGAAATCCAAAAGGAGTATTATATTCTCATAGATCAACTATAATTCATACCTTAGCAGCGGCTAATCCAGACGCATTAAAACTTTCTGCTTTAGATGTTGTTATGCCAATTGCACCTATGTTTCATGCCAATGCATGGGGAATACCTTATGTTGCAACTATGGTGGGAGCAAAAATTGTATTACCTGGAAGAAATTTAACCGGAGAAAACATATATAAGCTTTTAGAGGAGGAAAAAGTTACTTTTACTGCAGCAGTTCCTATTATATGGCTTATGCTATTTGATTATTTAGAAAAAAATAAAAAAAAAATCACTCATTTAAAAAGTTGTGCAATAGGAGGGACGGCATGTCCAAAATTTATGATAGAAAATTTTTTAGAAAAGCACGATGTTCAAGTGATTCATGCATGGGGAATGACTGAAACTTCACCATTAGGCACAGTAAATAAACCATTAAGAAAACATAATAAATTAAATAAAAATGAAAAAATACAGTTAGCTACAAAACAGGGAAGGCCAATATATGGTGTTGATATAAAGATAACTGACGATGATGGTAAGGAGTTGCCTAGAGATGGAAAATGCTTTGGTAATTTATGGGTTAAAGGCCCTTGGATTTGTTCAGGATATTTAAATATAAGTAATAGTGATACGCATAAAGATAATGGATGGTTTTTAACAGGTGATGTTGCTACTATTGATAATGATGGTTATATGCAAATAACTGATAGAGTAAAAGATGTAATAAAATCAGGAGGAGAATGGATTAGTACTATAGAAATAGAAAATATTGCCGTTGGTCATTCTAAAATTTTTGAGGCTGCAGTAGTTGGAGCATTACATGAAAAATGGGACGAAAGACCTATATTATTAGTAATAGCAGAGAAGGAATTAACTAAGAAAGAAATTTTTTCATATCTAGAGGGTAAAATTGCAAAATGGTGGATGCCAGATGATATCGTATACGTTAAGGAATTACCACATACAGCAACAGGAAAGGTTAAAAAAGTAGAATTAAAAGAAAAGTACAAAAATTATTTAATTGAAAGAAGTTAATCTTCGTCTCTGTACAAAATCTGATGAAAATTAGCCACTAAATCTTGAGCTTTATTTGAAATAATATCTACCTCTACTATTTTATCTTGAATAGCTTTTCTATTATGATTAATTCTAGAATTATTTCTAAAAATATTTACGATATTTTCTTTTTGTAAATTAAATAAAGAATTAATTTCTTCATCTTTATAATTTATTTTTTTAGGAATATTTTTACTTTTCTTAAAATCTTTTAAAGATTTTTCCAAAAAGTTTACCAACTCTTCATTCACTTTTTTTGATTCTTCTACTGCTTCCATCATTAATTCATTAGAACTAATTATTTTTTCAGTAACTTCTGCTGTTTTTTTATTAATCTCTATTCTTTTTTTTAAATACTGAAATATTGTAGTTTTACCATTTGATGAAGTAATAAATTTTCTAGCTCTTTCTAATTGGAGTAATAGTAGCTCTCTTGTTACATCATAAGATTCTCTGTAGGCGCCATGTAAATTGTCATGATTAATACTTACTAAAGCTCTATTTTTTTTTATAAGTATTGTATTTTCTCTAATTATATCTTCTAATTCATCTATTTTACTTAGTTGGTTTTTTTTATCGGACATAATAATTTAATTGTTGTTGTTGTTCTCAATGTTTTTATCTAACTTTTCTTTAATTGTGTCAATCTTATTTTTTATTTCATCAGAGTTTTCTATATTATTAGCAAATATGAGACTATATCTTTCTATTTCTTGAGCATAATCTTCACTTTTTATATTAGATTCAGAAAGCCTATGGTATGTACTCCTTAGCATACCCATGATTACTGGGTGAGTATTTTTAATAATCTTAGAAAGTTCCGTTTTGGGAATTTTTTTAGCTACCAAATTAGATTTTGCTTTTGCAGTAACAGAATGTTTCTTATTTAAATAGCAACTAATTTCACCAAAAACTTCATTGTTGCTAGCACTTCCTAAAAGCACATTCTTTTCTGAAAAGAATTCAACTATTCCTGTAACTATGAGGTAAGCATATTCAGGAGGAGAGCCATAATCATATACGACATCATTAGGTTCCCATATTCCAACATTATTCTTTTTCATAATAATTATTTTATAGTATACTTAATTTAACATAGGAGAGGCACTTTGTCAGGAAAAGAATTTCTTAAATCAGTTGATCAAGTATTTGATAAGGCAGCAAGTGTTTTAAAATTATCTTCATCCTTAGCTCAACAAATTAAATCACCTAACGCTACTTATAAAGTAAATTTTGGTGTAAGGATAAACAATAAAATAAATACTTTTACAGGTTTTAGGTGCGTACATTCTGATCATTTGGAGCCAGTAAAAGGAGGTATAAGATATTCTGTGCTAGCTGATCAGGCTGAAGTTGAGGCTTTAGCAGCCTTAATGACTTACAAATGTGCTTTAGTTGATATTCCTTTTGGTGGTTCAAAGGGTGCATTGATTATTGATCCTTCTCAGTATAACAAATATGACCTGGAAAGAATTACCAGGAGATTTTCTCAAGAGTTAATAAAAAGAGATTTAATTAATCCTTCGCAGAATGTACCAGCCCCAGATATGGGAACTGGAGAAAAAGAAATGGCATGGATCGCAGATGAATACAGAAGGTTGAATCCTGTAGACATCAATTCTTCTGCTTGTGTAACAGGAAAGCCTATTAATAAACATGGCATTAGAGGAAGGGTAGAAGCAACTGGTAGAGGAGTTCAGTATGCAATTAGAGAGTTTTTTAGACATAAAAAAGATATGAAAGTTGCAAATTTAGAAGGATCACTTGAAGGAAAGACAGCTATAGTTCAAGGCTTAGGTAATGTAGGATATCATGCAGCTAAATTTTTATCAGAGGAAGACTTTGTAAAGGTTATAGCAGTAATTGAAAGAGACGGTGCTGTTTATGATGAAAAAGGTATTAATATAGAAAAGTTAAAAAAACATATTTTAAAAAACGGAGGAGTAAGAAAATACAAGGGATATATAAAGGAAGGAGAAAAGGTATTAACAAAAAAATGTGATATTTTAATTCCTGCTGCTATGGAGGGTGTTATAAACAAATCAAATGTAAAACACATTAAGGCAAAATTAATAGTGGAAGCTGCAAATGGGCCTATTACGTATGAGGCTGATCAAATACTATTAAAAGAAAAAGTTATTATACCTGATTTATATGCGAATGCAGGGGGCGTAACGGTTTCTTATTTTGAATGGGTGAAGAATCTATCTCATATAAGATTTGGACGACTGCATAAAAGAGGAGAAGAAAATAAAATTATTAATTT